>JAGXKX010000076.1 GCA_018335015.1 Candidatus Bipolaricaulota bacterium | reverse complement strand
CCACCTCTAATGTACTAGGGAGAGACAGTTTTTTAGACTGTCTCTCCCAATTGATTCGCTGATAGAAAGTTCGATGTTTTGGACCAACTAATCTCTTACGTTATAACCCGCCTCCAATTATTTTGTACTAAAGTCAAAGACCGTAGTGGTGCTGTATTTCTCACCCGGTCTTAGAACGGTCGAGGGGAAATTTGGATGGTTCGGGGAATCGGGGAAGTGCTGGGTTTCAAGGCAAATCGCGTATCGTTTCTCGTAAACTATCCCATTTTTTCCTTCTAAACTACCATCCAAGAAGTTCCCCGAGTAAAATTGCACTCCCGGCTGGTCCGTGTAGACTTTCATTAGAACCCCACTCACGGGAGAGTACGCCGTAGCGGCCAGATCCATTTTCACGCCGCTACCATTTAATACGTAATTGTGGTCGTAACCCGCACCGTTCTCCAGCTGTTTGTAGTCGTTGTTTATTCTTTTCCCTACTTTTGTGGGGGCAGTGAAGTCCATTGGAGTGCTTTCTACGGGACGAATTTCTCCGGTTGGTATCCATTCGTCGTCAATTGGCGTAAATCTGTCCGCGTTTATCATTAACTCGTGGTCCATGGCGTCTCTCTTCGCTCCGTTGAGGTTGTAGTAGTTGTGGTTTGTCAGGTTAACTACCGTGGCTTCGTCCGTGGTTGCCTCAATATCGAAAACGAATTCGTCGTCATTGGTTAAGGTATAAGTAACCGTGACTTCGAGGTTTCCGGGGTAACCTTCTTCGCCGTCTTTGCTGAGGTAATTTAGTTTTACGCTTACCCCTTCGCTTGTTTTTACTGCTTCTCCTCTCCAGACCCTCTGATCAAATCCTTTGTAACCCCCGTGAAGGTGGTTGTCCATGTTGTTACGAATTAAACTGTACTGCTCTCCATCGAGGGTGAACTTACCGTCAGAAATCCGGTTTCCGTATCTACCGACTATAGCCCCAAAGTACGTATGATTATCAAGATAATCCTGGAGATTGTCGAATCCAAGAACTACGTCCACCATCTTTCCTTCTTTATCGGGTACCTTAAGAGAAGTAATTCGAGCTCCGTAGTTCGTCACTTTCATTGTGGAACCTTTAGAATTGGTCAAAGTATATAAATAGACCGGCTGACCGTTAATTCCTCCCCATGGTTCCATTTCTACACCAGTGTTGGTGTCAGCGTGAGAACTTGCCATTGCTGCAACGCCGAGTATAGCAGTTATTGTCAGAACCAGAGTAATCATGGTTAGGCTCCTTTTTTTCGTAAACATATTTTACCCCCTTTATGATACTTGTTTAGTTAAACTCACTTAAAAGCGGGTTGTAGATTGCCCCGCCATTTTACCGGTTTTATTGCCTGTTTTATCACCTCCAGGGAAAGTAGTTTTCGGTACAGCTTGAACCAGCCGGTTGACGTATTTTTTATAAGACATTTATAGGCGAACTGTAACGGTAACCTTACCGAAAAGATCTAAAACTTTCATAATCTGTATAACATTTTTTTCTACAATTGTCAAGATCACAGTTTTTTGACCTCTCAACTTAAAATTTGCCTTAAAATTCTTATGCTGCCGTAACGAAATTCCTACTGTGAAAAGAGTTTTTCGGACTAATAATCACTGGTTGTTTATTCCTATAGTTACTTCGTTACGGGGTATGGCTGTGAAGCCTGCTTGACAGAGGATTACGTTCTTGTTATATTGATTATCAGTATTATCGTTAAGGTTAACGTAAACGTTTATCACGCGGAGGCAAAGAATCGCTATGAGCAATAACACCACGATGAAGGATATTGCCGAGTCTGTAGGCGTGTCTGTTAACACGGTATCAAGGGCCTTAAATGATAAACCGGATATAAACGAAGCGACCAAGAGTGAAATACTGGAAGTTGCCGAAAAACTCAATTACCACCCCAACAGGCTTGCCCAGGGCCTTAGAAGGCAAAAAAGCGGCATCATCGGTGTAATAGTCGCCGATATAGCTAATCCTTACTTCTCCACCCTGGTAAAAGGTTTAGAGGAAGCTGCAACGGAAAAAGATTACAGCATTATCCTCCAGGACACGGACGAGAAGTACGAGAATGAAGTGGAAGCAGTCGAAACAATGATTGAGGAACGCGTCGATGGCGTCGTTTTATCCCCGGTTCAAATTGAATCGGGAACAATTGAAAAACTGCAGGAACACAACATTCCTTTCGTTTTGGTCGCCCGGAGGTTCAGTGATATCGAAACGGATTACGTCATTAGCGATGAGGTTAACGGTGCTTTTCACGCCACTAATTACTTATTAGAAAAAGGACACGAAAAGATTGCCTTTATTAATGGACCGGAGCACAATTCGAGCGCTAGAGATCGATTAAAAGGTTTCGAAGAAGCGTTTTCCCGAAAGGGCCGCGAGCCAGACGAAGAGATAATAACCCACGGTGCCGTAAGCACTGAAGACGGAATGCATTACTTCGATAGCCTTATGGAACAAGAGACGGAATTTACCGCTGTGTTTACTTTCAGTGATTACGTTGCACTGGGAGTACTGCGTGCCGCGCGGTCCCGCAATATTGACATCCCGGAAGTCCTGGAAGTCGTGGGTTACGACGACATTGAGATTACCAGGTCTTTAAGCATACCCCTATCCTCAGTTAAGGTTCCAAAGCGAAAAATGGGTAGAAGGGCTCTCGATATTTTGGTCAATAAGATAACCAGCAATGGCAGGGATGGCAGAGATTCTAGAAAAAGAGATAACTTTCAAGTTAAGTTGCCGACCAAGTTCATTATCAGGAATTAAATATACATATAGGACGGTGTAATTGATGGACTCAAGAGAACGAGTACTGGCAGCGCTAAACCACGAGCGTCCGGACCGGGTTCCGCTGGACCTGGGAGGCTGGGTTACGTCGATGCACAAGATAGCTTATGAGAACCTGCTGAATTACCTCCGGAAAGGAGAGAACGACCCCGGGAAGTATCCTTCACGGTATAAGTTAAAAGATTGGGTTCAGCAGTTACCGGATATCGACGAGTCCGTTCTGGAACGGCTCGGGATAGACACGAGGTACGTCAGACCGTCCGGCCCCACTGGAGAGGACTGGGCTCTGGATAAATTCGAGGACGAGGACTATTACTACGTTACGGATGGCTGGGGCGTGACGAGAAAGAGGCCTAAGGAGGGAGGGCTTTATTACGACATAGTCTTTTCCGAGTGCCCGCTAAAGGACGCAACTGTGGAGGATCTGGAAGATTACGACTGGCCAGACCCCCGCGATCCGGGGTTTGTAGAAGGGGTGAAAGAAGAGGCAAAACGATTGAACGACTCGGGGTACGCAGTAGTAGCCGACTTCAACTTTGAATCCTGGTACGAAAACTGCTGGTACATGAGAGGGTTCGAAAAGTTCTATAAAGACCTTTACCGCAACCCCGATTTCGTGGAGGCTCTCCTCGATAAGACGGCCGAAATTCACATGGAGTACCTGGATACCATGCTTGAAGAGGCAGGAGAGTACATAGACGTAGTAATGCAGGGCGACGATCTTGCCAACCAGGACGGGCCCGCCATGTCTCTTGAAATGTACAAAAAGTTCGTGAAGCCGAGGCAGGAGAAAATATTTGACCTCGTTCACAGCAAGACGGATGCGAAACTATTTTATCACTGCTGCGGTTCGGTAAGGGAACTGCTTCCCGAATTAATAGATATAGGAGTAGATATAATCAATCCTGTCCAGGTATCCGCAAAGGAAATGAATACCGAGGAACTCAAGTCAGAATTCGGGGACGAGTTAACCTTCTGGGGCGCGATTGATACACAGAAGGTACTACCGATGGGCTCGCCCCAGGACGTAAGGGAGGAGGTTCATAAGAGGATTGATCACCTTTCTAATGATGGTGGTTACGTCCTTTCAGCAGTACACAACATCCAGGCTGACGTATCACCGGAAAACATTTTAGCGACGTTCGATTCGGCCAGGGATTATTGACCTAAATGTCCCTAATATATGAGAGTATATTAACGACGAATCATAGTTCCGACCGACAAACATTTGAAGTGTAAAGCCAAAACCTAACCAGGAGGACAAGAGCAAGATGGATGACTTTTTGACCACCATGGAGCGGTTCGAGAGAACCGCGGATTTCCAGGACCCTGGAGTAATTGTGACCTACGATTTTATCGATAATAACGAGATCATGGAAAAATATGGCGAGGGGGTCGAGGACCTCGTGCTCCGAAACGCAAAAATGATGAAGAACATCGGCCTGGACGCGACAAGGTACCTACATGATCCCGAAAGACCGTGGATGTATGCCAAAGTGGATATCTGGCGGGATTTTTTCGGTTTAGATCCCTCCGGCTGGGAGGTCAGCACTTCGGGCAAAACTGGCTGGATAAAGAAGCGACCTTTCGACGACCTGAAGGGACTCGAAGATCATATGCCCGAGATGCCCGACAAGGAGGAGGTCGCCGAATGGTGGCTGCCAAACCATAAACGGATAATTGACGTTTTCGACGAACACGACCTCGTCTGGGTAACCGCGATCGAAGGTCCACTGACCGAGGCCTATATGTACTCGTCGTTCGAACTATTGTTCAGGGCCATGTACGAGGCCCCCGAGCTGATGAGAAGGCTGCTGGACGTCTTTACCAGATGGGGCGAGATTATTTCGGAACTACATGCAGAGAACCCGAGCTCTCCGGTGTTCTTTCAAAACGACGACATCTGTGGTAGTACGGGTCCTTTTGTCTCTCCGGATTTTCTGAAAGAAGAGATGTTACCCCGCTGGAAGAGAGCCTACGCCCCAGCACGTAAAGCTGATCTAAAGTGTATATTTCACACTGACGGTAACGCTCATCCGGTCATGGATATGCTTGTAGAAGATCTGGGTATAGACGGGTTTAACCCGATAGACCAGACGGGTATGGACATTTGCAGGTTGCGAGGGAACCACCCAAACCTACTTCTATTCGGCAACGTGGACTGTGCATTTACGTTGCCGGACGGAACCGTCGAGGAAGTGGAGCGCGAGACCAAAGAGCTCATAAGGGATATAGCTCCTTCTGGCGGATTATTCCTGGGCTCGAGTAGTGAAATAGATCAGGACGTCCCACCGGAAAACGCTCTGGCAATGTACAGGGCTGCTAAAGAATTTGGCAAGTACCCCATAGACGTGAATATCTAAATTCTATCAGTAGCCGAAAAGGGCGATACATAATTTCAGAACGAGCAGTTTGTCAAAAACCGGAGGTGACACGCGGTAATTAATTAGCCAATACAGTAGATGTTCGGACAAAAGAGCAAAAAATATTTTTCAGAGGTGATTGTATGACCAATAAATTTACGGGGAATACTTCCCTCCTTTTGATTGCGGTATTGTTGGTCGGATTAGTTTCAGTTGCAGGATTTGCGGCCGAACACGACTCGGACGATCCTGTCAAAATTATTTACCTCGTTGGCGGCCCTGCGGGAGGTCCATTTGCATCCGTAAAGGCTAAAGGAGCAAATCACGCGGCCGAAATACTTGGCGACAAAGCCGACGTCCAGGTTCGATATGGAAACTGGAACCCACAAAACGACGCCAAACTCTTCCAGGAATCCGTAGCCATGGATCCCGACGGCATAGCAGTGATTGGCTGGGGAGCCGTGGAGCCATTTATTGAAGACGCAGTGGATAAAGGAATAGTCGTCACGACCCATAACGTTGATCTACCCGAAGTAGAATCGAGATACAAAGCAAAAGGGTTTGGTTACGTGGGCCAGGAACTTTATGCTTCCGGGCACATGCTGGGAGCGGCTGCAGCCGAAAGAGCTGGTCTTGGAGAAGGCGACAAAGCAGTGGTCTGGGGTCTCAAATCCGAACCGGTCAGAGGCCAGAGGACCCAGGGAGCGATAGACGCACTCGAGGAAGCCGGGCTGGAAGTAGAACACATTGAAATTTCATCTGAAGTCGATAAGGACCCCGCAAACGGGATTCCAATAATTACAGGCTATCTCCAGAGCAACCCGGACACTGACCTGTTAATTACCGACCACGGAGCGTTAACTGCTACCCAGGAAGAATACTTCAAATCAGCTGGGTACGGTCCCGACGAGATATACGGAGCCGGGTTCGATCTTTCACCGGCGACGGCTCGGGCAATCGAGAGCGGCTTTACCGACCTGACACTAGATCAGCAGCCCTACCTGCAGGGTTTCCTGCCGGTGTTTCAGGTCTACCTCAGTGCCAAGTACAAGTTTTCGGGCCTGCACATCGACACGGGATCAGGACTCGTACACTCGGGTAACATAGACCTAATAACACCTTTGGTGGAGAAAGGCATTCGATAACGCCTGTAATGACAAGCCGGAGATAAAACTCCGGCTTGTTCTTTAATAAAGACGTGATTGGATGAATCCGAAGTCAAACTTACTTAAAGCGCTGGACCACGAGGAGCCGGAGTGGGTACCGACGCCCATGGTGGACGGGTCGATGACGGTGGTCACTCACGACCTCCAGGAATACCCCCCTGGTGGAGGAATCGACGATTGGGGTGTTAAATGGAAACAGGGGGAAGAGGAATCCGGAGCGGGGTTACCAATTACTCACCCAATACAAAATCCTGCAGAGATAGAAGACTACCCTTTCCCCGATCCGGGGGATACGGGCCTAATGGACCCGGCCCTTGAGGCAATATCGTCCGTCGATCGTGGCAAAACTCTCGTATTCGGAGACAATGGCTGGGGACTCTTCGAGCGGGCCTGGATTCTCGTTGGAATGGATAGGTTTCTTATGTGGATGTATAGGGAACCGGAAGCTGTTGATATGCTGCTGGGGAAGATTGCAGAGGTAAAGGTAAAGATAACGGAGCGGCTGATTGACGAGGTTGGTGTCGACGGCGTGAGATACGGTGACGACTGGGGTGGAGAAAGCGAACTGATGATGGGTCCGGACCTCTGGCGAAAATTCATCAAACCCCGACAGAAACTGCTTTACGACGCCTGTAATGAAGAGGTCAAGTTGGTTATGCAGCACGCTGATGGCCATATCGAAGAGGTCATTCCGGATCTGATTGAGATGGGGTTAGATCTGCTCAACCCTCTTCAGCCTGAATGCAATGACGTAGAATCGGTAAAACGAGAATACGGCGCTCGGCTTTCTTTTCATGGAACGGTAAGTTCACGAGTACTCGACAAAGGGACCACCTCAGAGGTCAGAAGTGAAGTTGAAATTAGAGTTGATAAACTATCGACCGGTGGAGGATACGTGCTGGCCCCAGCCCATGCTTACTCCTATTCCGAAGAAAACATCAAAGCATTTCGCGATGCGGCAGTGGAGTATGGACGGATACCGGATAAGTGGGTCCGAAAAAGCAGTAACAAGAAGGGCGACATTGAACTGTAGTGAAGGTCTCCATTATAACATGACGACCGTCAGATGCAGGTACGGAAACAGAAATGAGTAAAGACCCTTATATAAAAATGGGGGTGGTACGAGACGGAAACAGCCAAGTTAACAGGAAATATGGAAGTGTATTTTATCTTTCTAATCACCTACACACCTATAGGAGGTGCGTGTTGATGTTTAAGAGTAATCTCAAACTGTTGTTAGTTTCATT
>JAGXKX010000075.1 GCA_018335015.1 Candidatus Bipolaricaulota bacterium | reverse complement strand
GGGGCGGTTCGAGGGATTCGGGAAAAAGAAGTTTTTCGGCGGACTGTTAGTTCTGTTGGTAGTTGTAGGGGCGGGAGGAGCGGGTTACCTGGCTGTCAAGTTCGCGACGGAGTTATGGCGCCCACTTGGCATAATCGTGGGGATTTACCTGCTAAAATCTACGTTCTCGATCAGGAGTTTGGTCGGGACGGTTCGGACGGTAGGGCAAAACATAGAAGAAAGTCCAGAGAAGGCACGAGACCAGTTACTTGCTCTGGTGGGCCGGGACCGGGCTGATCTCTCTCGAGGCGAGATGAGATCGGCTGCAATAGAGTCCCTTTTTGAGAACCTCGTGGATTCCTTGATATCTCCCTTGTTTTACTTTGTTCTCGGGGCGTTCCTGAGCATCGAGACCGGGATAGGATTTGCACTATTTTTCAAGGCCTTAAATACGGTCGATTCGATGTTGGGTTACAGGACGGAAAGTCTGCGGAGTTTTGGTTATATGGGAGCAAAGCTTGACGACTTAATGAACTGGATTCCCGCGCGGTTGTCACCGTTATTGATCGCGCTTGGTTCGTTTTCGGCGGTGCCCGTTAAACTTGCCCTCAGAGAGTGGGGTAGTACTTCCAGCCCAAACAGCGGCTGGCCCATGAGTGCGGGTTCGGGAGCGTTGAAGGTGAGGCTAATAAAAAAATCTCATTACGTCCTGGGATCGGAATTCGATCTTCCCGGTTCGAAGGATATTGGTAGAGCCTCCACTTTGGCCGGTAGAACTGTCGGTGTTTACTTATTACTTTTGTCCGGGGTGACTTTGTTTTGTTGACGTACGAGACAATTACGGTTCAAATATTGCTGTCCGGACCTTGTAGGTCAGCAAAGTTGGTCAAACTATCTAGTAGTAGGCGAGTGATTCTAGAATGAAGGGCATAATCATTGCCGGGACGAGGTCGGGCGTGGGAAAAACCGTGGCGACCCTGGTAGTTCTCCGAGCTCTGGAAAACCTCGGCGAAGAGCCCCAGCCGGCTAAGATCGGGCCGGATTTCATAGACCCAAGCCACCACCGATATCTTACGGGAAAACCTTCTAGAACTCTCGATCTCTGGTTGGAAGGCAGGGAAGGATTAGTGAGCAACTACCACAGGGGAGAAGGAAGTATATGCGTTGCGGAGGGAGTGATGGGGCTTTACGACGGTAATCAGTCCAGTACGGCGAAAGTAGCTGAGGTTCTGGACATTCCTATTGTCCTGGTTGTTGACGGAAGTGCCGGGATGGACAGCGTGGCGGCAACTGCTCTTGGGTTCAGGGATTACGCGGAATACCGGGGATTGGATATTGAAATAGCGGGGATAATTTCCCAGAAAACCCGTCGCGGAACGCACGAACAAGGGATCATGGAAGGATTACCCGATGAACTGGTTTACTTCGGAAGTATACCGCCCCTTAAAGATCTCGAGATCCCCGAGCGCCACCTTGGATTGTTCATGGGTGAACAGTCTACGATTTCCGAAGATAAATTGGATCGGGCCGGGAGTGGGGTTGACGTCGAACTACTGATGGAAACGGCTCGGGAGCCGAGCGAACCGGAAATGAAGGGCTCACCTGGTCCTGTTAATCGAAAAAGTGTCAGGGTGGGGATGGCCTACGACCCGGCGTTTAACTTCGTCTATCCTCGTACTCGCGAAAGATTGGAGGCAACGGAGCTTGTCACTTTTTCCCCGCTGGAAGAGGACCGGCTGCCGGACGTGGACGGGATTTATTTGCCCGGGGGCTATCCCGAGCTTCACCCCGAACGACTTGCTAAAAGCCGGACTATAGACGACATAGCGGCCAGAGCAAAAGATGGAGTTCCGGTATTTGGAGAGTGTGGAGGTATGATGGTGATGAGTCAGGCTTTGAGATCCAAGGAAGGGGAAGACTACGAGATGGCCGGAATTTTGCCGGCCGAGGTCGAAATGGTCGAGGATTTACAGGGGTTAGGTTACGTTGAACTAAAAGGGGAGGCCGATTCACCTATTTGTTCGGCCGGAGGTAGGCTCAGGGGGCACGAGTTTCACTATTCCCGGATAAAGGTTCAGTCAGGAGCAGATTATGCCTTCCAGGTAGAGAAAGGTGAAGGTATGGACGACAGACACGAAGGGCTGGTGAGGTATAACTCCCTCGGAACCTATACCCATTTTCATCCGGAGTCCGGTGCGTTTGATAGTTTAATATCCTGGATCGAGCAGCTATGAGACTTTTTAAATCGCTGTAGATGATTTAGGCGGGTGGTTTAGATGACCAGGACTATTCTCGTGGCCGGTACCGCGAGTCATTCAGGTAAGAGCACTATAGCCGCCGGTATATGCCGGGCTCTGGCCCGAAGAGGTAAGGCGGTTGCTCCGTTCAAAGCCCAGAACATGAGCAACAACGCCCGAGCCGTAATTTCACCGGACGGGGGCTGGGGAGAAATAGGAGTTTCCCAGTACGTTCAGGCAAAGGCGGCCCGGGTCGAGCCGACCACCGACATGAACCCGGTTTTGCTAAAACCCCGGGGTGACGGGGAAAGTCAGCTCGTCGTCCAGGGTGAAGCCGTGGGCCACTTCAAGGCGGGTAGCTACTACCGGGACCGATGGGAAGAGGCGCGAGAAGCGGTTCGGTATTCCTACGAACGGCTGGCCGACGACTACGACTATATTGTCGCCGAAGGAGCCGGAAGTATTGCCGAGATAAACCTCCAGGAGAGGGACCTGGCGAATATCGAAACGGCCAGGATGGCTGACGCCGAGATACTTCTCGTGGCCGACATAGAGCGGGGAGGAGTATTTGCCAGCATATACGGGACGGTAGAACTGCTTCCGGGGGAGATAAGGGAAAAGGTGGTCGGTACGGCCATCAACAAGTTTCGGGGTGACGAATCCCTGCTTGCTTCAGGAATAGACGAGATCGAGGAAAAACTCGACCTCCCGATCCTGGGGGTCGTACCCTTCAAAGATATTTCTCTCCCGTCGGAAGATAGCGTTTCCCTGTCGCCGGTGGGGGAGCGGATGGTCTGGGGGGACGGTGACGGAGTTCCGGAGCAGGACGCGGTACGGATAGCGGTCCCCAGATTGCCGAGAATCTCTAACTTTACGGATCTAGAACCACTTGCTCGTGAACCGGGTGTAAGAGTGGTTTTTACCGAACTGGAGGCTGAGCTTTCCTTTGCCGAAGCCGTGGTGATACCCGGAACCAAAAATACCGTCGACGACCTGATTGCCCTTAGAAGATCCGGGTTTTTCGAGGCATTACGGGGTTTCGAAGGTTTCGTGGTAGGGATCTGTGGAGGGTATCAGATGCTGGGCGAGACGGTCCGGAATGCCGGAGTGGAGAGTGTAGACGGTGGAAGGGACGAGGTGGAAGGTATCGGTTTGTTACCGGTAGAAACAGAGTTCTCCCGGGCAAAGAAAGTAAAAGAGGTAACGAAAACCCTGGAAGGATACGGGCCTCTGGCTGGCGCGAAAGGAGAGGTAACCGGTTACGAGATTCACATGGGTAGCAGTACCGTCGGGGGCCAGGTGAAACACCCTCTCGGGGAAGAAAGTGCCGCGACCGGCAGGGTATTAGGGACGTATCTCCACGGACTTTTCGAGAACGAGTCTCCCAGAAAAAAATTCGTCGATAACCTCTTTACTAGTTCCGGCAAAGAAAAACCAGAAGTAAAGGCCCGACCCGGAATGTTTTACGGCGAAGTTGCGGACCTGGTCGAAAACAACCTAGATCTCGAGTGGTTGTACGGCTGATTATTTGATACTTCTCCCGCTCGGTTTTACCCGCTCTTTCCCGGGTTTTACCCGGTTAAATTCGTGTCTGGGGGCGAGGATCTCTATACCATCGGAACCGAGTCCCGTGATAGTGCCCTCTCCCACGAAACTTCAGTCCCTGTAACAACCGACGAGACGGTACTGAATGTCGGTTTTAGAATAAAGATCGATTCGCTTCACTCCAAAATCTTTTTTTAATACGGACCGGGAATCGGGTCGGGAGGTGGATATAACTGTCAGAGTGTTTACGTATTTCCACCCTGCTGTAACTTCCCCGTTCAGGGACTTTTCTAGTCGAGCGGGGGAAATTTTTTCTCCCTTTCCCAGTAGGGTTTCGGCGATCTTTAGTTCTTCCCAGCCCTTTTTGATCCGTTCGGGACGATAAAAGTAAAATTTGAACTTTCGAATCCGGTTCGCCGACCTTTCGCACCCCCGGTGGCAGGAACCGGGAAACTCGTAACGGTCCCCCAGGCTGCTACTTTTTGAAAAAAGTAATTCGGCCAATTAAACCGAGAACGAACCCTGCTGCTGCCGTGAGGAAAAGCAGCGCGGCCTGGGGCATTTCAACTCTCGCGAACAGTAACCTGGTGGAAACCGTATCCAGGTTCTGAAAGATGATTATTACCAGAAGGATGGCGACAATACCCGCAATCGCAAGCTTAGTTTTTCTCATGATTTACCTCATTCTATAATTTTTTGTCGCTAAGTGCCAACTTGGCTTGAATTATAGTTCTCTTCCGATTTCCAGTCAACTTCTATAAGGAAATTCTTATTGATTGAAAGACGTTCTTCCCCGGGTCGGGTTACGGATTTGATTTAAATCGAGTATACAAATAGACTTTGTTGAGGAGTGACAGGAAATTTATCAAATTGACTACTGGAGGTAGTATAAAATGTCAAATTTTTCAAAATTTACGGTTTACGTTCTTTTGCTTGCTTTAATTGGTGGGCTATTGTACGTAGGGATAAGTTATAACGCCAGAATTAGTTCTTCGGTTGATTCCGAGAGGGTTGACCAGCTCGAGACTCAGGTAAGTGACCTTTCAAGTCAGCTGGAAGAGGTAAGTTCCGATCAGGAAGAAAAGATTTCTTCCCTCGAATCCGAGTTAAACGAAAAAATCAACCAGATGTCCGGTAAACTGGATGACCTGACGAGCCAGGTAAACGAACTGGAGGAGAGAGATAATTCCCTGGCGGACCTTATAGAGGAGTGGAAGCAGGCCTATGGAGGATTGAGCGACAGGGTTGACGAACTGGCAGCGGAAAACGAGTCACTCTCCGATCGGGTCGCTGGTCTCGAAGACCTAGAGAGCCGCGTGAATAGCCTGGAAACCGGACTCGCCGACCTTCAGTCCAAACTTGAAGACTTCATGGCTTCGGAAAATAACCGGACGACTTCCATCCTCGGTCAAATCGACGGACTGAAGTCAAAGGTCAGTTCGCTTAGCTCGAAGGTTGTTTCCCTGGAGCAGTCCGATCAAGATTTAAAATCCAGGGTAAACGGGATGGCTGAAGAATTGCGGGGAGAATTGAAAGACGTCAAAAGCCGTATTTTACCGCTCGAAGAGGGAATGGGAGAGCTTGATGACCGTCTGCGCGTCAGGTTCGAGACCCTGGAAAACGAATTGACCAGACTTCGGAAAAAAGTTCAGACCAACTCCGAAACCCTTTCTGAAATGGCTTCGTGATTTGAACGGTCGAATAACTCGCGCTATTAATGGAGTTTATCTTTGGAGATATCAGCGAAGCGTACTGAAATAGGAAATGGAGAGAGGCTAAATTACTGAACTTTGAATGGACCGTCCGGCTGGAGAATAATAAAGGTTTTCAGCCGGACGGTCTAAGTGCAGCGTTAACCTCTACCAGCACTTGCAGGGAAAGCTTGCGTCTTGGCCGTGGTACGTTGATCTCCCACCAACTATTTGTTGGACTAATAAATAATGAACTATGGCTGAAAAAAAATTATCGAAACTTCATCCGGCTGAGACCGGCCACAGGTTACTGGAGTTTAGCGAAAAAGAGGCTGCGGAGAAGATCCGCCCGTTAGAGCCGGAATTTGCCGCGGAAGCTCTCGAAGCCCTGGACCCCTGGCAAGCCTGGGGAATATTTCGGGAGCTATCAAGGGATCTCAAAGTTGAGTTGCTGGAAAAAATGTCCGCGGACGACTCGGTCGATTTACTTCAGGAAATGCCCGAGGAGGAGAAGGAGGAAATCCTCCCCCTCCTCAGCGAACTCACCCGGCAGCGCCTTACCAGCCTTCTTAAGTACCCGGAAGATACAGCCGGCGGAACGATGTCTCCCCGGGCACTTAGCTTGCCCGAAACTTTGCGAGTCGATGAGGCGATAGAGGAGCTGAGGAAGAAAGAGAAAGAGCTGGAAGAGGTTAATTATGTCTACGTTACGGACGGAGACGGCAAGTTAACCGGGGTACTGCCTTTAAGGGACCTTCCTTTTCGGGAGCCCTGGCTCGAATTGAAGGAGGTAATGAATTCTGACGTAAAGACCGTATCGCCGGAAGCCGATCGAGAAAAGGTCGCCAGGATATTCGACAAATTCGACTATCTTGCCCTTCCCGTTGTGAACGACGAGGGGTTCCTCCTGGGGGTAATAACGTTCGACGACGTCATAGACGTACTTCGACAGGAGGATACGGAAGACATGCTGGAAATGGTGGGAATAAGTGGAGCGAAGGAAGAATCGGTCTGGACACCCTGGCCCGTATCCATGAAACACAGGCTGCCCTGGCTTGTAGTAAACCTCGGGACGGCTTTGCTGGCCGCAATCGTCGTCAGCGCCTTTGAGAGTACCGTGGCAAGGTACGCGGTGCTTGCCGTATTTATGCCGGTCATTGCCGGGCAGGGAGGAAACTCGGGTTCTCAGACGGTGGCCCTGTTGGTCAGAGGAATCGCCCTGGGCGAAATCGGCGGAGGTCAGGATTTTAAGGTGTTGGCGAAAGAGGTTTTGCTGGGATTGCTCCACGGAGCCTCGATAGGGATCATAGTCGGCCTGATTGCTTTTTTCTGGCAGGGCTCCCTGAAGATTGCACTTATAGTTGGAGTTTCCATGATCCTCAGCATGATCGTGGCCGGAATTGCCGGAGTCGTGATACCGCTTGGGTTGAAGAAAGTGGGTCTGGACCCTGCCCTGTCGGCGAATATCTGGATGACCACTATTACCGACGTTGCCGGATTCTTTTTCCTGCTCGGCCTGGCTTCCTGGTTGCTTATGTGACCCCCGGCAAGATTGACGGCACAGCTTCTCTTTTCATCAATCTTATAGCTCAGGTCTTTCACCGGCTCCATTCCTCAAAACTTTGATTGATAGGTCTTAGTACCGGGTACCTACGTCACTTGGACCGGTCGTATAGGAACAATCTTTCCAGAAAAATTTTAAAATTAGTGGCTAATGTGATATACTTATCATATAATAACTGATTCTGAATAAGTACTTAATTTGGTCTTATACATATTGTCTCAGGGTCATTTCAGGACAAGGTTTATTTTGGTTTTCGGGCTTAACCTCGTTATTTTTGGGGAGGCGATACTATCAAGTCCTCTCAAAAGACCCAAAAGGTCGAGTATATTCGTAGTCGAATGGAAAAACCTGATTGGAAGTTAGCAGAGGAGCTGGACGAAACCCTTTATTACGTTTGGTTGGTTAAAGAAGTAAAAAGGAACCCGAAGTTGCAGAGAAAACGAGGACACATAAAACGGTGAAAAACTTTTCGATCCTCTTCCCGAGAGTTAACTGGAGAACAAAACTCCGAATAAATATACGTCAATAGGACTCCTGGACTTCATTATTAGTTTCCTGAAAAATCAGAAACAGGTAAAGGATTGAATGAGAGATAAATTTCGGATTACAGAAGGTTAATAAAAGTAATTGGTAATTTGAAAGCTTGGGCATGAATCTCCAGCGCTCAGTTGAGATTTGTTATCGGGTGTAGTTTACAACCCCCGATACAACCCGATAATTTTCCTCAGCTGAGTGCTGATCTCCATTTATTAAACACAGTTCTTTCGCCATCCCCGTACATCATTGTTTTGTCCTCCTGTGCCTCCTGCCTATTACCTGGCAACTGATTTAACCTTAAAATCCTACCAGTAGACGAAATCCCGGCAGCCAGGTAATAGGCAGGAGGCTTGAAC
>JAGXKX010000015.1 GCA_018335015.1 Candidatus Bipolaricaulota bacterium | reverse complement strand
AAAGATCTGAGTTAATTAACCTGTCTCTGTCTACTCTTTTGCCGCTTGCCTGACTGCCGGCTATTTGGTTTATATTCAGCCTTTTAAGGTTAAATCAGTTATCGGCCAGGTGGCGTAAAGGATCTGGAATAAAGTGAAGTCGTCTCTCATTTACTAAACTCGCTTTCGTACTCATATACGGTGAAAGATTTGAGGCTAATAATTCCATACCCACAAAAGTATCCCGAATTCGCCGGGCCTTGGTTTAAATTTGTCATAAATTTCCGAGTTATTTTGCACATTTCCATTTTTGGTCTTGAAGGCCCGCCGCGGTGACGATATAATACTTCCGTTATGAGAAATATGGTGCTGGATCCAACCGGACCTCATTCCGTTTCTCGCGAGAAGGCACTTATCTCTCCATTTAAACTCACCCTTAATTATTTTTTTGGCTATTTCTATTTTGTGAACTGATCTAAAGCCCGTACCTCCAAAATAGGCTTTAGATCGCGGTAAGGTCCACGGGTTTCCTGTGGTCCTTTTGCTATTGGAGGAAGAGATGATTGACGATTTGCGAGCTAAGATAGACGAAATCGACGAAAAGCTGGTCGAGTTGATGAACCGCCGGGCAAGCACGGCGCTGGAGATAGGTCAATACAAGGAAAAAAGGAGCTGGAGGATAACGGATGAAGAAAGAGAAGAGGCCGTTCTGAACAGAGTTAAGGGGTTAAACGATGGACCGTTTTCCGACGAACAGATGGAGCGTATTTACGGGCAGCTAATTTCGGAAACCAAAGAAATCCAAAAGGAAATAAAAGTGGAGGTCGATGCGGATGATAGTAGTGATGAAGCCGGACGCAACTGAGGAAGAGATCAACGAAGTTGAAGAGAAGCTGATCGATTTGGGTTTTAGCGTTCACTTTTCTCAGGGTGTAGATTACACCACGTTAGGAGCCATAGGTGACAAGAGCGGGGTGGACCCGCGAGAGCTGGAGATTCTTAACGAAGGAGTGGCTAAAGTGACTGAGATAAGTGAACCATATAAACTTGCCGGAAGGAATTTTCATCCGGCGGATAGCGTGATCGAAGTTGGCGACGTCAAAATCGGTGGGGAAGAGCCGGTAACCATGGCCGGA
Source organism: Candidatus Bipolaricaulota bacterium (assembly GCA_018335015.1). Taxonomy (GTDB): domain Bacteria; phylum Bipolaricaulota; class Bipolaricaulia; order M55B111; family M55B111; genus JAGXLP01. The sequence goes on along the minus strand of JAGXKX010000015.1, from coordinate 28,622 downwards.
CCCTGTGCGATCGAATCCAGAGAACAGGTAGAAACGATTGCCGAGTACGTTTCGGATCACGGAGCGTCGATACTTAGGGGAGGAGCATTCAAGCCCAGGACTTCTCCTTACAGCTTCCAGGGTCTGGGCGAGGAAGGACTGAAATATATGAGAAAAGCAGCGGACAATAACGATCTGAAGATGGTCACGGAGGTAATGGGGAAGAGTCAGGTCGGTCTGGTCAGCAGTTACGCCGATATACTCCAAATCGGTTCCAGGAACATGCAGAACTACAATCTGTTGCGAGAAGTCGGAAAAACCGACAGGCCAGTGCTTATCAAGCGGGGATTCTCTTCGACGGTTAAGGAGTTCCTGATGGCGGCGGAATACGTAATGTCGGAAGGTAACGAAAAAGTGATTCTTTGCGAACGGGGAATTAGGACTTTTTCCGACGAAACGAGGTTTACTCTGGATCTTTCCGTCGTTCCCGTAATAAAGGACGAAAGTCATTTGCCGATAATCATAGATCCCAGCCATAGTACGGGAGTTAGGGACAAGGTCATACCGATGGCCCGGGCCGGCATAGCTGCAGGGGCTGACGGGATGATAGTCGAAGTCCATCACGAGCCAGAGAACGCGAAAAGCGACGGACCTCAGTCGTTACGTCCACCCCAGTTTGCCGCCTTGATGGACCAGGTAAAACAGATTAACGAAACTCTCACCCGAGAACCGGTAAAAGCTTAGCAATTTTCTATGAGCACTGAAAGCGAGTTTTCGAGGCTAACGATAGTGGGAGTTGGACTCATGGGAGGATCTGTTGGGCTGGCTGTAAAGAACTTCTTTCCCCAGGTAAGCGTAGTCGGGGTAGATTACGGAGAGGAGATCAAAAAAGCCCTTCGACGAGGAGCCGTGGACGAAGGATACGCCCCGGATGAGCTGACCGGAGCAGTGAAGGAAACCGACCTGGTCGTTCTGGCAACTCCGATAAACGAGCTAGTAGATATCCTGGAGGACCTTGCTGAAGGACTGAAAAGAGGGGCCGTGGTTGTGGATCTCGGTTCCACGAAGTGCGAAGTCTGTACCGCCGGTTGGTCGGAATTCGAGAATTCACCCGCGGAGTTCGTCGGTGGTCATCCGATGACGGGGGCCGAGATTCGTGGCATAGCGGGAGCCCATCCGTTGCTTTTCGAAAATAGCGTCTTCGTTCTGGTTACCCCTGAAGGGGAGCCCACACCGGGTTCCCGAAGGCTGGAAGATTTCATCACCGGGCTGGGAGCGGAGCCACGGTATTTGAAGCCGGAAAGACACGACGCCATAGTTGCCAAAGTAAGTCACCTGCCTCAGCTTATCTCGGTTGGTTTAATGAAACTAGTCGGGGATGAGTCCGATCCTCTGGACTACCTGTCGCTGGCTGGAGGGGGATTTAGAGACATGACCAGGATCGCTGATTCTCCTTTTGGTATATGGGAGGATATCTTCGAAACGAACGAAGAGATGATAGAGGAGGCCGGTGACGATTTTCTGGAGGAACTGAAAGAGATGATTCAAAACCTAGAAAATGAAGTGCTTGAAAAGGCGTTCGGTGAAGCAAGTCAGCTAAGGAAGGAATTGCCAAAAACAAGTAAAGGGATCTCCTCCAGTACCTTCAAAATAGCAGTGATGATACCGGACAGACCGGGCGCTCTTGGGGAACTTACGTCGATACTTGGAAAGGAAGGTATAAACATCAGGGATCTGGAGCTCCAGAAAGTCAGAGAGGACTACGGCGGGACGTTTCAGGTATATTTCGACTCCCTCGGCGAGGCTCGGGAGGCAAACAGGGTTATTTTGAATTACGGGTTCGAGTCCAGGGTGGTCGATTGATGAGCGAAAAAGATGTATTAACTATCTCTCATTCCGAAGGTAATGGGCTGACTGGAGAGATGAGGTTACCCGGGGACAAGTCCATTTCTCACCGGGCGTTGTTGCTGGGTTCTCTGGCGGAGGGAAAATCGACCCTCGCGCACCTGGCGCCGGGAGAGGACGTGAGAAGCACGATTAACTGTTTGAGAGAGCTCGGAGTTCCGTTAGTCGAGGAAGAAGATAAATTTGTCATAGGGGGTCAGGGCCTAAGGGGGTTCGCCGAGCCTAAGGAAAAGCTCGACGCCGGTAATTCCGGAACTTTAACCCGGTTGATAGCCGGCATTCTGGCCACGCACCCCTTTAAGGCAGAGATCGACGGTGACGATTCACTCAGGTCTCGCCCCATGGAGAGAATAATTGACCCCCTGGAAGCTATGGGAGCGAAGCTGGATTCCCGAGAAGGAAGCTTGCCCCTTGTCGTAACCGGCGGGGACCTTCTGGGTATCGAATACCGGCCCCGGGTGGCAAGTGCTCAGGTAAAATCCTCGATCCTGCTTGCCGGATTGGGTGCTTCGGGCAAGACGACCGTTGTCGAGCCAGGACCATCCAGAGATCATACTGAACTGATGCTGGAGGCGATGGGTTACCCGATTTCTGTCGACGAAAATCGAATAACCGTGAGCGGTCCCCACCCGCTGGACCCGCTTGAGCTAAAAGTTCCTGGCGATTTCTCCTCTGCCGGCTATTTTATCGCGGCTGCCTGCCTCATTGAGGGCTCCCAATTAACGATCAGGGACGTCGGCTTAAACGAGACGCGTACGGGTTTTCTTGAATTATTAACCGAAATGGGTGCTTCTATCGAACTGACCAACTCGGAGGAGCACAATGGAGAACCGAGGGGCGATCTCGTTGTTTCCAGATCGGATCTTACCGGAGTAAAAATGACCGAAGACCAGGTCGTGAAATCTATCGACGAATTGCCCCTGCTGGCAGTGGTTGCTACGCAGGCGGAAGGGGTCACAGAGGTCCGGGGTGCGGAAGAGCTTAGGGTAAAGGAGACGGATAGAATTGAAGCGACCGTCACCAATCTGAAAAACCTCGGGGCGGATATAGAAGAGTTGCCGGACGGATTCATCGTCCGGGGGCGGAATAAGTTGAGTGGAGGCCTGGTTAAAAGTTTCAGAGACCATCGGATCGCAATGAGTGCTGCAGTAGCGGCTCTGGTAGCGGAGGGTGAGACGGATCTGGTTGAGCCTGAATGGGTTGAGATATCCTACCCGGGGTTTTTTGAAACGATGGAGGGATTGTTGCATGGCTAAAATTGATAGTTCAACTAAAGTATTGGGTCTAATCGGAGATCCGGTGAGTGGTTCCCTTTCCCCCAGACTGCAGAACCGGGTGATAGATAGACTTGGGCTGAACTACCGTTACTTCGCTTTCCCGGTAGCAGAGGGTGACGTAAAGGAGGCAGTCGTCGGTGCAAAGGGACTGGGTCTCAAAGGACTAAATGTCACAGTGCCTCATAAGAAAACTGTCGCGGAATATGTGGATAGTAAATCGAGAGCGGCGAGGATAACGGGCTCGGTCAATACGATAACGTTCGCTGAAGAGGGAGAGATAGAAGGAGACAATACTGACTGGAAGGGGTTCCTTAAATCATTGGAGTTACACGGGTTCGATCCCCGAGGTAAAAGATGCCTTGTCTTTGGTGCCGGAGGGGCTGCAGCCGGAGTGGTATATGGCCTCGTTCGAAGAGGTGCCCGTAGGATAGTTATAGTAAACAGGACGGAGTCAAAGGGTGTCGAACTCGCACGAAAAATGGAGGGGCTATCTCCCGGCGTGGATCTGGACGTTCGCCCTCTTACCGGAAGTGATATAGAAAAGAGGATAGAACGATCCGACCTTGTTTTAAACGCCACTTCGGTCGGCATGGGGGCAACTGAAGGAGAAGCCATCTGGGAGGGGAAGAGTTGTTTCCGTTCAGGTCAACTCGTATACGATCTGATCTACAATCCCAGTCCGACCGAATTCTTGAAACTGGCGGGTGACGGAGGTGCGGAGACGATCGACGGGCTCGATATGCTTATCCTCCAGGGGCTGGAGTCGCTAAAGAAGTGGACTGGGGAGGAGTTTGAGTCGGGGGAGCTAGTCGACGAACTTCGACGATGTTTAAGGGCTTAAGGAGGGTAGAGTTGGAGATTGACAGTAACTCAGTTCTTCCGCCGACGGCGGATTTAGCTATCCGGTTAGAATAACTGCTCTTCGCCCCTTACCTGGCTGCCGGATTTTGCCTGCTGCTGAGTTTTAAAAGTTAAATCAGTTGCCAGGTAAGCGGCAGAGAGCTTGGAGAGAACTAACGAAGTTGTCCTTCATGCATCAGTGTCGCTTTCATACGGTGGTGAAAAATTTGAGAATAAACCGATTGGTGAGAGGTGTATCCAGTGAAAGTAATAGTTAAAACGGCGGGAGAGTCACACGGTAAAGGGATAATGGCCATGGTCGAAGGATTCCCCTCGGGTTTAAAGTTCGACGAAGACCTAATCAATGAACAGTTATTCCGGCGCCAGGGTGGCTATGGGAGGGGCGGTCGAATGGAAATAGAGAAAGACGAGGTAGAGGTCCTTTCCGGATTTTACCAGGGGGAGTCACTTGGAACGCCGATCGTACTGTGGATAAAAAACAGGGACTGGGAGAACTGGGAAGAGTTTATGTCTCCGAAAGATGAAAGTTCAAGTAAAAAAAAGGTTACGCTTCCCCGGCCCGGTCACGCGGATCTGGCCGGGGCGTTAAAACACGGATTCAGGGACTGTCGGCGGGCTCTCGAGAGAACTTCAGCTCGGGAGACTGCGGGAAGAGTTGCCGTCGGGGGTCTGTCGAGGACGCTGCTTAACCGGTTCGGGATCGAGATAGTGAGTTGGGTGACCGGAATAGGACAATTAAAGGCCAGCTGTAACTCTGAGTCCGATGACTGTCAGGAACTGGCCGACAAATCGCCCGTACGAGTTCCTGACGGTGAGGCCGAGAGAAAGATTTTGGAGGAGATAGAGGGGGCTAAAGCGGACGGGGATAGCCTGGGTGGAAGTTTCGAAGTGGTGGCTTCCGGGGTGCCGCCGGGTCTGGGGTCCTATAGCAACCCGGGAAAGAAGCTGGATGCCAGGGTAGGGGCGGGATTCATGAGTATACCCGCGATCAAATCGGTGGAGATCGGTTTGGGAAAAGGTGCGGGGTCGAAAAGAGGCTCCGAAGTTCACGACGAAATATATCACGAAGACGAGACAGGTTTCTATCGGGACTCGAACGAAGCTGGAGGGATAGAAGGCGGGATCAGCAACGGCGAGAAGTTACGGGTCAAGGCGACGATGAAACCTATCCCGACCCTGGGCAAGCCACTACACTCTGTCGATTTAACTGACGGAGAAGAAGGCGAAGCCGCAAAGGAAAGGTCCGACGTATGTGCGGTACCGGCGGCTTCCGTCGTGGGGGAGGCCGAGCTGGCAAATATAGTTGCAGGGGCCTTTTTGGACAAGTTTGCCGGGGATACAATGGACGAGGTTCGGGAAAGCTTCGAGCGTTATAGTGAAAGACTTGAAAATTGGTTCGAGGGGTGATTGATCCTATGGAAGGTATGAAGATTTACCTGATTGGGTTTATGGGAGCGGGCAAGTCCACGGTAGCGCCGATTTTAGCTGATAAGTTAGGTCTTGAGTGGGTCGATACGGACGATTTGATAGAGGAAAAAGAAGGCCTATCTATTCCCGAAATCTTCGAGTACTACGGCGAGGATCGGTTCCGCGAACTCGAACGAGAAACTATCGAGGAGGTAAGTCAGTCCGGTCCTAAAGTGGTCGCCGTGGGAGGCGGAGCGCCGATGGATGAGAAAAACTGGAAGCGTATGAAGTCGACGGGTGAAGTGGTTTACCTGGAAATCGGCCCCGAGGAAGTTCTAGGCAGGGTCGGATCAGACGGTAATCGTCCACTTCTTGCCGGACTCGACAGAGAGGAGAGGAAGGAGAAGATCGATAAGCTATTAAAGATTCGGCACCCTCGTTACAATAAGGCCGATCACGTCGTGCTGTGTAACGGTACCGGAGCGACGGTACTGGCGGACGAGATAACTAGAAAGCTAGCGGAGGAAAATGAACTTGGTTGAAGTAGGTCTCGAGGAAGCTTCCTACCCGATAATAATCGAAGCCAGTTCGCTTTCGTCCACAGGAGAGGTTATACGAAAAAGGATTGGACGAAAAAGGGGAGTGGTCATTACGGACGAAACCGTGGATGAACTCTATGGATCTGATCTGGATGATTCTCTCAGAAATGAAGGTATGAAGATCGACAAGTTGGTAGTCGAGCCAGGTGAGGGCTCGAAGTCGCTAGATGTCGCCGGGCGACTGTATCAGGAACTGGCCGAGCTCAATCTCCACAGGGATTCGGTGGTTCTGGCTTTCGGTGGTGGGGTAGTCGGCGACCTTGCCGGCTTCGTCGGTTCGACCTTCCTCCGTGGTCTTCCCGTTATACAGGTTCCCACCACCCTGCTGGCCCAGGTAGACAGCAGCGTCGGCGGGAAGACGGCCATCAACCTAGCCCGGGGCAAGAACCTGGTTGGAACTTTTCACCAGCCCGAGATTGTATTAATTGACCCGGTCGTGCTGGAAACCCTGTCATCTGCCGACGTGAGGTCGGGGCTGGGGGAAGTCCTTAAGTACGGTCTTATATGGGACGAGAATTTCTTCTGGAAAACAGTCGAGAGCCTCGAACTTTTTGAAGAAGTGGGGGATCCGGAAGAGCTTGAGGCCTCGGTTTCTCGGTGCTGTGAGATAAAGGCCGAAGTCGTGGGACGGGACGAACTGGACAAAGGTTTACGACAGATTCTTAACTTTGGACACACTATCGGGCACGGGATCGAGGCGGGTAGCGGTTACGGAGAATTGAAGCACGGCGAGGCGGTGATCTGGGGCATGATCGGTGAGTTATGGATTTCTCTGAACCGCGGTTATCTGACTGACGAGACCTTTGACCAGATCTTAGGAGCCCTGACCCGGCTTTCTCTGCCGGCGCTCCCCGACGATTTGACCAATGCCCGGTTACTCGAGTATATTCACCGGGACAAAAAAGTAAGGGATGGGGTCATAAACTGCGTATTGATAAAAGAGCCCGGAGAAGATATTGACTTGGAACGGGTAGGTGATACTGAATTGAAAGGTGCCTGGGAGTTTTTGCGGAGTTTAGAGGTGAGCCAGGGATGATTCTCGTTGTCAACGGACCTAATTTGAATTTGCTGGGTGAACGAAAACCTGAGATTTACGGGGATAAAGGGCTTGATTACGTTGAAAATTCTCTTACGGAATTGGCCCGGGAGCTGGGAGTCGAGGTCCGATTTTTTCAGTCCAATCACGAGGGACGGATTATTGACTTCCTGCACGAGAACAGGGAAACGGCAACCGGAGTGCTGGTTAATCCCGGAGCGCTGACGCACTATAGCTACAGCCTTAGAGACGCGCTCGAAGCGATTGAGCTGCCCGTCGTCGAGGTCCATATTTCAGATATCGACGAGCGGGAGGACTTCAGGAGTAAATCAGTGATCGAACCGATAACTGTTGAACAAATAACCGGCCAGGGCCTGAAAGGGTATGAGCTGGGATTAGAGGAGCTTGTGGGGCAAATAAGGAGTTGAACTTATGAACTTTGCCGGGAGAGTGAATGTTTTATCCAAGTCGGAGACTCAGGAGATAAATGACAGGGCGGGGGAACTAAAAAGAAAGGGCAGGGACCTGGTGGATATGGGAGCCGGTGATCCGAGATTCAGGGAACCGAAACCGGTCAGGTCCGCGGGAAAAAAGGCTATTGAAGACGGTTATACCGGTTATACCGAGGTCGGTGGTAACCAGAATTTGATGAGCGCAATAACTGAAAGGTACGAAAAGGTATTCGGGGTCGATACGAGTAACCTGGCCGTAATGTCAACGGTGGGAGCAAAGAGTGCCCTGTTCGAGATTACTCAGTTGCTTTACGAAGGAGGCGACGAGGTTATTCTGCCCAGACCTTACTGGGTAAGTTATTCGGCGCAGGTCGAGCTATCCGGTGCCACGCCGGTATTTGTCACGGGGGAGCGCGACGACCATTATCTACCCACTGCCGCGGACATAGAACCGAAAATTACTCCCGCGACCAAGGGGATACTGATAAATACTCCGGCAAATCCTAGTGGAGGTGTATACGAAGAAAAACAGACCAGAGATATTGTCGATCTGGCTCGGAAACACGATTTATTCCTGGTCGGTGACGAATGTTACGACGGGTTCGTATACGAGCAGGACAGGTTCTGGACTCTAGCTTCGAGCGATTACCAGGATGCCCTGGTCGTCGGTTCGACGTCGAAAAACTTCGCGATGACTGGCTGGAGGTTGGGATATATACTCGGTGGCACCGATTACATAAGCGAGCTAGAAAAAATCCAGAGTCACTTTACCTCGAGTCCTCCCGCAATCTCGCAGAGAGCCGGCGAGGTTGCCTTTAGAGATGAGTTGACTCTTTCTAGGGGATTGAGGAAACGGTTCAAACTGAAACGGGATTACCTGGCCGAAGAGCTATCGGAATTACCCGGGATCAACTGCCTCCCGCCCCCCGGTAGTTTTTACCTGTTTCCGGACGTAAGAGGGACCCTGACTGAGATGGGTTACGAAAAAAACGAGGACGACAAACTTGCCGAGATTTTTCTGGAAGAGGCCGGCGTGGTAACGGTGCCCGGGAGCGCTTTCGGGGTTCCGGGCCACCTGCGGTTGGCTTATTTGCCGGAAAAAGACCGGCTGGGAGAAGCCGTCGAGCGGATTGATAGTACAATAAGAACTTATATTTGAGGTTTATATGGTAGCCTTGCCCCAAGAACAAATTTAATTGCACAGTAATAACAGTATTTATCCTTGAGAAAACCCAATTATTCCCTTAAATTAACTCAAAATAAAACTTGTAAGTCTACTATCCTTTCTAATACCCAGAAACTTAGTTAAATAGCCGAAATTTACAAGATCGAGGTAGATCGTCATGACTATTGATGAGACAGTAATTTCCACATGTAGTACTAAAGAACCGGATTGTTTGTTGAGTGATGTTAAGGTTCAGGAAGTTCTTTCCGACAACCCTTCCGCGAGATTCCTGGACTACGAGAAAGGAGAGAACGTATTTAAAGAAGGAAAACCTATCGTAGGTTTTTACTTAATTTGCGAAGGTCTGGTAAAGGAAGTTTCCTGTCCTTCAATTGGGAACAGGATTACGTTGAAGGTTTTTGAAGCCGGGGACGTTCTTATCACCGATGCTTTCTTCTTCGATGAGGAGAGATATCATACAATGGCAGAGGCTTTGACTGAGGTGGAGACTCTATTTATCGAACGTTCTGTCTTTCCTGAGTTAATGAGGGTTGCCGGAGAAAAGATAGGTATGAAATTAGCACAGAACATGAGGTATCTTCGAAAAAATCTGGAGTTTTCCTCTTTTCCCGTATTGAAGAATATTGCTTACTGGCTGGCAAAGCTTTTACCGGACTCCTCTAACAGATTCACTGTTTCCAATAAGGAGCTGGCCGAAATAGTTGGGTGTTCTCACGTGACCGTCTCCAAAAAACTTGGCAGGTTAGCGGATGACGACCTCATCGAAAAAGAGGGAAAGGAGATAACCGTTCTAGACAAGGTGGGGTTGAGAGAAAAAGCAGCGGGTACAAGTTTCGGTTGATCCATACAGTTCTCGTTTTCCTACTCAATTATTGGTAGCTGTCTGGTTCGAATAACTGCTCTTTGCCACTTACCTGGCTGCCGTATTTCGTCTACTGGTAAGTTTTACAGGTTAAATCAGTTGCCAGGTAAGTGGCAGAGAGCTCCTAGAAAAAATGAAGTCAACCTTCATGAATTAAGTTCCAATCTCATACGCTGGTGAAATATTTTAGACGAAATTACTTCTTACCTCATGTAGATTCCCCCGTTTGCATTTATGGTTTCTCCCGTTATATAGCTGCCGTCGTGGGATACGAGGAAAGAAATCACGCCTGCAATTTCCGGAGATTCAGCGACACGATCGAGGGGGATCTTTTCTGTAATTTGATCCTCTTTTTCCTCGAGCGATTCCCTCGTCATAGGAGTTCTGGTGTAACCGGGTGAAATGGCGTTCACCGTTATCTCCGGTGCCAGTTCCAGAGCCAGTGACTTGGTGAGTCCAAGCAATCCGGCCTTTGAGGATGCGTAATGAGATCCGTGGTCCGAGCCAGTCATGGCCCTTAAGGAGCTGATATTGACAATTCGGCCCCAGCCCAGCTCCTTCATTTCAGGGGCGGCAGCCTTTGCGCAGTTGAAAGAGCCGGTTAGGTTGACGTCTATCCCTTTTTGCCAGTCTTCGTGGCGGAGTTCATCAAGCGTCGCGTGGTGGGAGAAGCCCGCGTTATTTACGAGGACTCCGAGATCGCCGTATTCCTCCACGGTTCTTTCAACGAGCTTCTTCGTGGCGTCCTGGTCGGAGACGTCTGCCTGGACTGAAAAAGCTTCTCCACCATGATCTTTCACCGTACGGACGGTTTTTTTCGCCCCTTCCTCGTCCTGGGAATAGTTTACCGTTATTTTGAATCCGTCCTGGGCCAGCCTGACAGCTGTAGCTCTCCCGATACCACGGGAGCTACCAGTAATTATTGCTCCTACGTTTTCCAAATTTATTCACCTCGGGTACGATTGTTGGGTAATTAAAAAGACGGGGGAAATCCAGTCCCCCGTCGATCAGCACCAAAGATCCTAAAGTTGAATTGCGTCTACCGGACATAGATCCGCGGATTCTTCGCAGCAACCCGATTCGTCACAGCTAGTCGCGTCTTCTTTTACTTCGGCGTAACCCGCGTCATTGTTCAATTCAAATACTTCCGGACAGGTCTGCGAGCATAAGCCGCAGGCTATACAAAGGTCCTCGTCTACTGTAGGTAATGCCATTTGTTTTCCTCCTTCGGCGAGTTTAGCTTAATTGCTAACGGTTGGTGTTAAAATGGATCTCGAACACTAAGACCTAGAGTCCTCCGCGAAGGACAAGAATCAGAACCCGGTTTCCGGCTCCGTAGCGGAAGACTCGACTTCCTTCATAAGATAATTGAATCCGATTTTATATTGCATCGAGCTGTTGAACGTTAAGAATATAGTGGACGACCTAACAACGGTCAAGGTAGGAGTTATTAATTTACAACGGGGTTCTCGAGAGTACCGATTCCCGCGATATTCAGCGCTACCGTGTCGCCCCTGTTTATCGGAGCTACGCCTCGAGGAGTTCCGGTTGAAATCACGTCACCCTTCCGAAGGGTCATAAAGGAGCTAATCTCTTCGACCAGGTGTGGAATGTCGAATATTAGTTTGGACGTATCGGAAGACTGTCGGACCGAGCCGTTAACCTCGAGCTTAAAGGAAACTGGAAAATCTATATCGTCGGGCGTCACTAAAACCGGACCTAGTGGAGCCGCGGTGTCGAATCCCTTAGCCCGAACCCAGTTTTGTTCCCAGTTCTGAGCGTCACGATTCGTCACGTCGTTTAGACCCGTGAAACCCCAGATGTAATTTAATGCATCCTGGTGCTTTACGTTTCGACAATCTTTACCTATTACAGCTGCTATTTCCCCTTCCGGGTCGTACCTGTGGTCCTCAGAAATTTCTATCGGGTCGCCGGGATTTGTTATTGCGGTCGGGGGTTTGAAAAACAGAGAAGGCCGGTCGGGAACGCTGGAACCAGTTTCTTCGACGTGATCTCGATAATTAAGCCCCACACAAATTATCTTGGACGGTTCAACCGGAGCGAGCAGGTCCAGTTTGGACATCTTAAAAGTCCGGTCTCTCGTTTCGAAGACGTCTTCTCCTACAATTTTTCCTCTATGGATTTCGCCAGTTTGAGGGTTTCTTACTCTGGCTAATTTCATTCCGGTCCATCATCAAAATTATAACTTTTTGAGCCGTAACTGATCGGCACTTGTATGGCAGAAATTATGTTGGGTGGATTAAGGTTGAGGGGTCTGTGGAATATAGTAAGACCGGAGGGACGACCTCCGGTCTTAACTCCGTTCAGCATCCGGTCTACTAACGAGCTAATTTGACTATTGCAGCTGGCTCAAGGACGCGAAAACCGAAGCTTTCGGTGAGAAAAAGTTTAACTTCCTTGGTACCGTGATCCTCGTAGCCTATCGAGAAATCCTGTCCCAGTACCAGCTGGACGTCTTCGCCCCGGGTAGATACGAGCAAAGGATCTTCAACTTTCGGGCTGTAAACGGTCGATCCTCCAATCAGGTCCTCCAGCTGTTTCTTTAACGGATAACCGTCCGAAGCGCCGGCTATCGACTGCCATAGTTCTTTATCGACTATCAGTGTGTACGGACCTTCTATTGCTTCGTCCTGGAATACCGTAACGGCCTCGGATGCTCCTTCAAGTATTCCGGACCTGCCGCCAGACAGGTTAACTGAAGAACCGGCCGAGGAAAATAGCCCGTCAATTCCAGCTTCAGCCATGCCATTATAGATTACGTTTTCCTCGAACTGAGCCGCTTCGGCTGCCGCGTCCTCCAGTGGGGATAGATCAACGTCTTCCGCGCCCCGTGAGAGGTTATCCAGTTCCCAGATATTGAGCTCGAACGATATTCTCGTCTCCACGAGCGGCAGGACTTTTCTTATCCCGTACCTTACACCGTCCGGAGAGTCCTCCTTTATGTCCAGGCGGCCCTGGGGTATTCCGGAGTAGTCCCAGCCTTTTGGTTCGAGGACGTCTACCGCTTTCCTTCCCGTCAGCTTGTTAGAAATTACTTCCCGAGCCTGCTCGTCGATTTCTTCCCAGGCTTCATCAGTGATAGGTGCCAGGGAACGTTTTAGAAAATCCATAATTCCACCTCTCTTTTCTTTCGATATTTAGTTCAGGTTACCTATGTCAAGCTCTCCGGAGCCCTCTTCTTCGGACGATTCTTCTTCCTCTTCGAGTTCCTCTAATTCGGTTATCGGTGCTTCGGAAAATAGATACGTCTTCAACTCTTCGTCCCAGGCGGGCATATTCCGTCTGAGCCACTCAATTGCCATGCAGGCGTGTTCGATTTCTTCATCCATGTTGTGAGCCAGCACTTCGGCGAGATTTTCGTCTTTCGTTGCAGAGGCCCTCTGCTGATACCAGTTTACGGCCTCAACTTCTTCTTTTAAGCTCATCAGAGCGCGAACGTTGTCTTTATCATCCTCATCTAAGTCTTCTAAAGGTTCATGGTATTGATCCATGACATACCTCCTTTTTCTTCTTATTATTTAGAATAACTTCCAGGAGACTTTAACTCAACTATTTCTTATTTTAGACAAATTTTAACCTGAAACAGGCCCCTCAGGGTTGCTGGATTCCCCTCCTTTTGCCACGAAAAAATGATTTAACCTTGCGTAGTTTTGTTCAAGACAGGCGCCCCGGCGCAAGGTTATTGACTTGTGAAACTTTCGGACAAATAATAACCTTATTTCGCTATGTTAAACTTAAAACCTGAAAAAGTTTGGTATTATTTCGAAGAGATAAGTGAAATACCTCGGTGCTCCGGAAACGAGAAAGGCGTTAGAAACTACATCCTCGAAGTAGCGGATGAAGCTGGTTTGGCAGCCCGGGTAGACGACGCAGGTAACGTTTTGCTGAAGGGAGGAGGCCGCCCGGACGTCGTTCTGCAGGCCCATATGGATATGGTCTGCGAGAAGAATTCGGGCGTTGATCATGATTTTGAGAAGGACCCGATCCGGTTGAAGGAACAGGATGGCTGGATAACCGCGGAAGGAACAACGTTGGGTGCTGACAACGGAATAGGAGTTGCCATTGCACTGGCCGTGGCGACTGGTGACTGGGGAGCTGGTCCAGTTGACTGTCTTTTTACAGTTGACGAGGAGAGAGGTCTCAATGGAGCCACTAACCTGGACCCGGAGTTCGTTAGGCCGGAAAGGCTTATAAACCTGGACAGCGAAGAGTTCGGAGTTTTCACGATTGGCTGTGCCGGGGGTGGAAAGACCAAGATTGAGTTACCGATCAATACCGTTACGTGTAACTCTCGGGATAGGGTAAGAGTCTCCGTCCAGGGGTTGGTCGGAGGCCATTCGGGAGCGGATATAGATAAAGGTAGGGCCAACGCGATTAAGTTATTGACTCGGGTGCTTAAAAGCCTCGAAGATAGTTCTCTTAAGCTGGTCGAAATATCGGGGGGAGACAAACACAACGCCATTCCCAGGGAAGCCTCGGCCGTGCTGTTGATTGATGACGAATACGCGGCTATAAAAGGTTCTCTCGCCGAAAGATTTTCCGTCTTTAAAGCCGAGTACGAGGAAACCGAGCCAGAGATGAACCTTGAGGTGGAAAGGCTTACCGAGGAAAACAAGGATTGCTTTAGCGAGGAGTCGACGCTAACCCTGATTAATCTGATTCAGGCCCTGCCTAACGGGGTTATGGCTTACGACAAGAAGCTTGAATCAACCGTAGAAACTTCGACCAACCTTGCCTCGGTGAGGGTTGAGGACGGTACCGCGAGACTGGTAATGAGTTCCAGGAGTAGTCGGGAGTTGAAACTGGAAAACCTGCGAAAAAACAGAATAGAGGTAATCGGGGAGTCTTTCGGCGGTGAAGTCAGCCATAAAGAGGCTTATCCCGCCTGGCAACCCGATAGAGATTCCCGTTTACTCGAGGAAAGCAAGCAAGTTTTCCGGGATTTGTACGGGGAAAACCCTGAGGTAAAGGTCATTCACGGGGGACTGGAGACGGGGATAATTGGCGAAAAAAAGGAAAGTGTAGAAATGATCGCGGTTGGTCCCGACGTGGAATCTCCTCACTCTCCCGAAGAGCGAGTAAATATAACCTCTGTCGAGGAGTTCTGGCATTTCCTGCTTGGCCTTTTGGGTGAGCTTAGGGAAAACGGGGAACAAAACGACTCGTGAATATTTCAGAATTAGCTGGTAATTTAATTTACATCGTACTTTCACCATCCCCGTACATCATTGTTTTGTCCTCCTGTGCCTCCTGCCTATTACCTGGCAACTGATTTAACCTTAAAATCCTACCAGTAGACGAAATCCCGGCAGCCAGGTAATAGGCAGGAGGCTTGAACTAAAAAAATTTATGATTTTTCCTGTCTTTCACATTGCTTCCGAGGGTGGTGGAAGAACTGAGTTTATTCACTTGATTTAATTACCCGCTTAAATTAACATCTCAAAAGATCAATCCCTTAGGGAAAAAGAGGTGACGAACAATTCCTGTTATAAAATCAGCAAAGAAAAGGTTAAGGCAAAACAAAAAGCGAAGAGAGCGGAATAAAAAGCGTACGCAAAAGCTAAAGAGAATTACAAAAGAAATGGATAATTTGCTCGAGGAGGAAGACGAAGAAGGGGCAAGCGAGCTCCTCCCCGAACTCATGCGGACTGCCGATAGGGCGGCGAGCAAAGGACCGCTGCACCAGAATAAAGCGAGCAGAATAAAGTCAAAGTACGCCCGGCGCGTAGACGA
The DNA here is from genome assembly GCA_018335015.1 of Candidatus Bipolaricaulota bacterium. GTDB lineage: Bacteria > Bipolaricaulota > Bipolaricaulia > M55B111 > M55B111 > JAGXLP01. Next base: position 13,304 of record JAGXKX010000015.1, on the reverse strand, counting down.
CCTGGGCTAATTCTTGTCCTGCCCTTACCCGAAGTTATTAATTTAACGAGATATATGGCAGTCGAGGGGTCGAGAAGAGCTTCTTTTCTTTAGGAGGCATAATGAAATTCGATCTGGACTTGTTAAGCAAGGCAAAGTACTGGTCTACCCTGTCAATAATTGTCGTGTTAATCGGTTGGGTAATCCTGGCTTCTCCTCTGGTTAGCCCTGGACTGAAAGACTCTAGCTGGCCCTGGTTGAACCTGGGAATAGACTTTCAGGGAGGGACGAAGATAACCGTTCCATTCGAAGAAGAAGTATCGACTGCCCGTATCAGGGAATTTCTGTCTTCTGCCGAAGGTCTCTCTCAGTTGAGCGATAGCCAGTTACAGAGCGAAGCCAATTCAAATACAATATACATCAATACCAAGGCGGACGTCGGCGGTGACGAGGTTCTCCTTAGCGACCTCAGGAGTTCTCTGGCGGGGACTTTTGCCGTGGGCGAAGAGGAAATTAGCATCAATTCCGTTGGCCAGCAGATTAGCCGAGAATTCCAGGTCAAGGCAATGCAGGCAATCGGCCTTGCCTTACTAGTGATTCTTCTTTACATCAGCTGGAGATTCAGACTTAGGTACGCCGTGGGAGCAGTCGTCGCAGTTATCCACGACGTGACGATCGCCCTGGCTATTTTTGCCATATTTGGTATCGAGATAAACTTACCGACCATTGGTGCATTTCTTACGATCGTCGGTTATTCCCTTAACGATACTATAGTCTATTTTGACCGTATCCGGGAAAACTCCGGCAAAAGGGCTGCTCGTTCCGAGTCGACTTTCTCTCTGATAAACAAAAGTATAAATCAGTCCCTATCCAGAACCCTAAGCACCTCGACCACTACCTTTATTCCAGTTATTGCCCTCGTGCTATTTGGTGGGCCGGTCCTTAAGGCTTTTTCTCTGGCTCTGTTGATTGGCGTAATTGTCGGTACGTATTCTTCGATTTACGTCGCTTCCCCCATCGTTTACGCGTGGGACAAATATCTGGCCAGTGAATGAAATCCCTTCTCAACGATAGCAGTATCTGGACACCCAGCCAGCCAGAGAGTAGTTTGGTTGGCAGGATTAGGGCAAAGTTTAACTGTTCTCGAGTCTTTGCCGGGCTGGTGGCAAGTCGTTACGGGGAAAACTTTCAGAGAGCAAACCTCACATCCTCCGACGGAGAGGAGGTCCCGAAGGGGGTATTTCATCCACCTGACCAGCTCCCGGATCTCTCTAAAGCTCTGGACAGGATAATCAAAGCTTTGACGGAAGAACAGGACGTTTTTATTCACGGGGACTTCGACGTGGACGGTCTCAGCAGCGCCTCTCTGGTTTACCGGGGATTGAAGAACCTGGAAAACTTACCCGGACCGGGCAGGCTTAAAGTCGATGTAGGCACGAGGGATTTCGGTCACGGTATTAGCAAAAAAACTTCTTCCAGGTTGATTGACGAGGACTTTGACCTTGTAATTACCACCGATTGCGGGGTAAAAGGTATTGATGAAATCTCCCACCTGAATAATTTTGGAATTGACGTTATAGTTACGGATCACCACGAACCTTCCGAGACTCTCCCCCCTGCTTTGGCGGTCGTTGACCCCAAAAGAAGCGACGCGGATTATCCAAACCCTCAGTTGTCCGGAGCCGGGGTGGCCTACAAGCTGGTCGAGAAGTTAGTAAACAGGGTAGACGGAAGTTCCGCGGATACGAGCGATCTAATTCAGCTGGCCGCCCTTGGAACCGTATCTGATCTCGTTCCCCTGGTTGTCGAAGGAGAAGACGAAAACCGGTGGATGGTGAAAGTGGGGCTGGAGATGATGAGGCGAAATCCGGTCACAGGTATTTCCGCATTACTCGGGGAGTTGGGAAGCAAGAGCGGGGACGTGAGTCCCGAAACCATCAGTTATCGTATTGCCCCCAAGTTGAATTCGGCGAACAGGGTCGGTGACCCACAGGTAAGCTTTCTGTTGCTTGCCACTGGGAAACGTTCAAGGGCGGATCACCTGGCGAGAACTTTGATAGACTACGATAGGGATAGGTCAAGAATCCAGGACAAGTTAACCAGGAAGGCGATCAACCAGGTTAAAGAAAACGAATCTGACCCGGAGAGCGAGGGATTGATCTTTGTAGTGGGGGACGGGTGGAATCCCGGAATTCTGGGCCTGGTCTCTTCTCGTCTTTCCGGAAAATTTAACCTTCCCGCGGTTACGGTCAGCAGGAGTACGCCCAGGTGCAGGGGGTCGATCAGGGGAATCGAAGGTCTAAGTGTGTATGAAGGTCTTAACCATTGTTCCAGGTATTTGAATAAGTTCGGTGGCCACGAGATGGCCGGCGGATTCACGACGAACAGCTCAGATCTGGACTCCCTGCGGCGCTGTTTGAAAGACTGGGCTTCTTCCAGGCTCGATTCTTACGAGAAAATAGAGGAGAACTCTCTGGAGGATAGACTCGATCCAGTCCAGGTACATATGAATCTATACAGGGAAATTCAAACTCTTGCTCCTTACGGTATGGGTAATCCCGAGCCGTACTTCTGGATGGAGGGTTTGAAAATTGTAAGCGCTCGAAGGGTGGGTAAATCAAAGAACCACCTGAAACTCAAGCTTGCCGGAGGCGACGAGATTCTCGACTGTATCGGGTTCGGAATGGGGGAAGATCTGCCTCGATTGAAGGAGCAGGAGAGGTTAAATCCGGTCTTTAGGCTTGAACTGAACAAGTGGAGGGGAAGGGAGAAAATGCAGCTGAACCTAGAGGATTTCGTCCTTCAGGGCTAATTTTGCCTTCTCCCAGTAGACCTTTGCCATGAAGTAAGGGATCAACCTGGCTTTTCCCAGCCTTTTGGGTTCCAGCCATATCCTGTAAAGCCATTCAAGCCCTCTATGTCTCATCCATTGCGGTGCTCTGGGGAGGTTTCCGGAGAGCACGTCGAAGCTACCGCCGACGCCCATTACTACGTTTGCGTTAAGGGAATCGATATGCTCCGTGATCCAGTCTTCCTGTTTTGGCACACCCATTCCCACCAGGAGCAGATCCGGCCCGATTTCATTTATCTCCGAAACTATTTCCCGGCGATCTACGGGGATGTAGCCGTGGTGAGTGCCCGTTATTTCAACCCCCTCGTATCTTTCAGTTAGATTTTTTCCGGCTTTCTCGGCCACTCCTGGCCTGGAGCCGAGGAGGTATACTTTTACCTTTTCCTCAGAGCCCAGAACATCTTCTACCAGGTCGATACCCGCGACCCGTTGTTTCAGGGGCAGATCGTGAACCCGGGAAGCCCAGATTAGACCAAAACCGTCGGGAGTTACCACGTCGGCCCGGGCGAAAGCTCTCGATAGTAGTTCGTCGTTCTTGGCCCGGACTACGGCCGTCACGTCGGGAGTCGCGACGTAGCTCGTCGGTTTGGAGTTAGCGAGTCTTTTGACTTTACGGCTGGTATTCTTGAGCTTGCTGAAATTAAACGAAGTACCAAAAATTTTTCCTGTTTCAGGTCCGGTTTGGAGAAGCGAAGGTTTCAGAGTCCGCAATCTGGCTACTGCACGATTTGCCACAAAAAAGAGAGATGGTAAAAGTACCGCGCCGAGTGAAAGAGTCGCGGCCTGGACTATACCGGGGTACCTTATGTACCACCAACTAGCCAGCCCAGCGTAGCTCAGACTTATGTAAATCAGGACAATTCCAAGAGAACTAGAACCCAGGTACTCTTCCATCGTCCTATCCAGTAAACTGGAATTGACGCCCGCCGAACTGGCGGTACTGGTAAAAGCAAACGATCCCCTTGCCGCTGGAATTGCCAGGGGTGCGATGGGAACGAGAAGAACGAGTGCGGTGAGCGACTTTACCAGCCCGACCAAAGCAAGGCTGGCCAGAATGAATCCCAGTTGGCGAAATAAAACGGATGAGAATTCCTTTCTCCGCCCAAAAAACAGCAGACCTACAGACGTCCCGACAAAAGCAAGGCCCAGCTGAAATGCGGTGGTAAGTTTCTGTTCGGGCTGCAGGATAACGATTAGCAGGAATGAAAGCCCTATGAAGATTAACGTAACGAGAAAGAGACGCCACTTCTCTCTATCAAGTTCGGCGTGAACGAATTCCACGGATCTGGAGATCAGCAGTAACCAGGTTACCGTTAACGGAATGCTCAACCAGGTAAAATAAACGAACTCTCCCGTTGTAGCCATCTGGATAAACTGAATCCTGAATCCGATCAATGCAAAGACGAGACCGGCCGCCAAGAAACTTACGTATTCCACCAGCTTGCTCCCTTTCCCCAGCTTCTTTGCACCAGCGATTATTAAAAGACTGGCCAGTAGGCCTATAATAGGGGGAGAAAAGCCGGAGATGAGTCCCGCGGAAGCCGGAACGATCAAGGGAAGGAAATCGGCGAATTTGCTCAGTTTATCCCATTTCCTTGACCCCCCGAAAGCCCCCGCTACCAATATAAATGATACGAAAGAAACCGCTCCGGGCATAGCGTTAATCATGACAATGAAGTATAGTACTCGTGGTTTTACCTGAAAAGGAATTAATTCGGTTAGTTTCCGGACAGATGTCCCCTCCGGGCTGATTGACGGGTTGATTTACGGATCCGCTCATCCCGGTAGATTGCAGATGGTATGATGATATTGTAACATTATACAGTTTTTGAGGAGGATCAATTATCAACAATTTCGCACAAGGGGGTTTTTCAATGAAGGAGATTAGATGGCATGGTCGGGGCGGACAGGGAGCAAAAACCGCCTCTCAATTACTTGCTGACATTAATCTTCAGGAAGGTAAGTTTGTCCAGTCGTTTCCCGAATACGGGCCCGAAAGGAGTGGTGCACCCATAAGAGCTTACAATAGGGTGTCAGGTGAAAAGATCCGGGTTCACTCCGGCGTGGATGAACCGGAAGTAGTTGCCGTGGTTGATCCCACATTGCTTCAGGCCGCCAATCCGACGGAGGGGCTGTCTGAAGACGGTGTGTTGCTGGTCAATACGCCGAAGAGTCCCGATGAAGTCAAGGAAGAAACCGGGTTTACCGGGGAGATACTGACGATAGACGCTACTCAAATAGCTGAGGAAGCGGGTAGCGGTTACGCAAATATACCTATGCTCGGTGCTCTGGTTTCCGTTCTTGGTACGGACTACGAAGTTGCGGAAGCTGAAGTGGACAAAGCGTTATCCAAGAAACTTCCGGAAGAGATAGTAGAAATGAACCTCCAGGCGTTTAAGGTCGGTTACGAGACGTTAAGTTAACTAAAACAGGAGGACATATGGCAGAATTTGAACTTAAGAAGTACGACGAAATACCAATTGGCGGAGTAATAACCGGCGGTGCTACCCCGGAACTTAACAAGACAGGAGATTGGAGATCGGAAAGACCTATATGGGACGAGGATACATGTATTCAGTGTCTTCAATGCTGGGTCAACTGTCCCGATGCTTCCTTTGAAATTTCCGAAGAAGAGATTCAGGGTATAGACTACGAGCACTGTAAAGGATGCGGGATCTGTGCTGAAATCTGTCCTGTAGATGCCATTACTATGAAGCCAGAGGGGGAGGGATCAGAGGATGAGTAACGGTAACAAAGAAGTATTGACCGGCCATCAGGTAGTAGCGAATGCGATGAGACAGGTAGAGCCCGACGTGGTGGCTGCTTACCCGATAACGCCGCAATCAGAGATCGTCGAATACTTTTCCCAGTACGTCGCGGACGGAAAAGTCGATTCAGAGGTTATCACTGTTGAGTCGGAACACTCGGCTATGAGTGCCTGCGTCGGGTCAGCCGCGGCCGGAGCGAGGACCATGACGGCAACCGCATCACAGGGACTGGCCCTGATGATGGAGATCGTGTATATCGCTGCTTCTATGAGAACACCAATCGTCATGGCGGTTGCCAATAGAGCTCTTAGCGGGCCGATAAATATTCACTGTGACCATTCGGACTCGATGGCGGCCAGGGACAGCGGGGTAATTCAGCTTTACGGTGAAGATGCCCAGGAAGCTTACGAGTTTACCCTCATGGCGCAGCGACTCGCGGAGAGCGAGGACGTTTTGCTTCCGGTAATGGTAACTCTCGACGGATTTACGCTGACTCACACGGCTCAGGTGGCAGAGCTCCTGCCCGACCGGGCCGTTAGCGACTTCGTTGGAGAATACGACGCACGCTATCCTCTTCTGGACGTCGAAAACCCCACGACTCAGGGGCCGTTCGACATGCCCGACTACTATTTCGAGCACAAGCTTCAACAGGTCGATGCTATGGACAACGTTCCCGATAGGTTCCTCCAAGTTCAGGAAGAGTTTAACGATCTTTCGGGTGGCAGTTACGACGGTTTATTCGAAACTTACAAGATGGACGACGCCGATTACGCTGTAATAATACTGGGTTCCACGGCCGGAACGGCAAAAGTCGTGGTAGACGAGTTAAGGGAAGAAGGGAAGAAAGTCGGGCTTCTCAAGCCCTGGCTGTTTAGGCCTTTTCCCGCGGAAGAAATCAAGGATGTCCTGCTAGACAAGGAAGCAGTTGCGGTTCTGGATAGATCTCTTTCCTTCGGGTCTTCCGGCCCTCTTTACCTAGAAGTTAGCTCGGCTCTATCCGGTGAAGACACGAAACCAAGACTATATAACTACACGTACGGTTTGGGCGGTCGGGATATAAAAGAGGATCAGATTGCCGAGGTCTTTGAAGACCTGGAGAACCCTGACCTGGAAGACAAGATGCGATACATTGGTGCCAGACAGTAACGGGAGGGTATAAATAAACTATGGCCAGTTTAGAGACTTTAGCAAAAAGAGAAGAGAAGAAGAGAAAGTTTGAAAGCGGACATTCGCTCTGTTCGGGCTGCGGCCTGCCAATTGCGGTGAGAACAATTCTGAACTCTACGGACGGTCCTGTGGTCGCGTCAAACGCCACGGGCTGTCTGGAGGTCGCCACGTCGAGGTTCCCGACTTCGGCCTGGAACATTCCCTGGATACACAACGCATTCGAAAACGCTGCTGCTACGATAAGTGGAGCGGAATCAGCCTACCGATCGATGAAGAAAAAGGGCAAGATCGACAAGGACGTAAACTTCCTGGCCTTTGCCGGAGACGGCGGGACTTACGATATCGGATTTCAGTCGCTGTCGGGAGCTCTGGAGCGAGGCCACGATTTTACCTACGTCACGCTGGATAACGGAGCTTACATGAATACCGGTATTCAGAGGTCCAGTGCTACTCCAAAAGGTGCTTCCACTACGACAGCCCCTGCCGGCGAGGAGAAGTACGGCAAGCAGGAGAAGAGGAAGAACCTGACGGAAATAGTCGCCGCCCATGAAATTCCGTACGTCGGTCAGGCCTCTATTTCTCACCTTCAGGACCTTGCAGACAAGGCCGAGAAAGCTATACACAGGGACGGACCTGCGTTTCTTAATGTGCTTTCTACCTGTCAGCTTGGCTGGCGGATTCCTCCTAAGGACTCGGTCAAGGTAGCGCAGAAAGGCGTAGATACTTGCTTCTGGCCTCTTTACGAGGTAGACGAAGGGGAACACAACATTACTTACGAGCCGAAGGAAAAGCTTCCGATAAAAGAATGGCTGGAGCCACAGAAACGTTTTGCCGCTCTGTTTAAGACCGGCAACGAGGAAGTAATCGAGGAGATTCAGGAAGACGTGGACGAGGATTGGGAAAAGTTACAGGCAAAAGCTTCTTAACTTTTTGTTGTCGCTAGTACAATACCCCGCCGTAACGGCGGGGTATTAGTTTTATTAAAGGGGCTGGAGGGAAGGCGGGCTTGGATCCAGGAGCTACCGAGATGGTGAGTGGAACGGGGGATATATACCCGCCTCCCCCAGTCAGCCTTGTCTATTACCTTAACTTAAATCAATAATGTTTTAGCTGATCTTTAGCAATTAAACGATAAGGGTTTTTTGAGGCTAAAAAAGGACTTACGGTGGGTCGATTTATCTACCTTATCACTGAGGCTAGTGAACGATGTTTAGCCCTCGGAAGAAATTTGTCCCTGAGATTTCCCCATATACTTCCCTTTAGTTTTCCGGTGGGAGGTTTGAGATTTTCCAGTACTCCTGTACGGTTTCTATGACTTTGCGGAACTCCGCCGGATTTACCGGTTTATGTACGTAACTGCTGGCACCGCTATCGTAAGCCTTGACGATGTCTTCATCCCTCTCCGAAACCGTCAAAACTATTACCGGAATGCTCTTCAATTCTTCGTCTTCCTTGACCGTCTCGAGAACCTCGTGCCCCCCTATTTTAGGAAGGTTCAGGTCAAGCAGGATGAGGTCGGGCTTTGGAACGTCTTCGAATCCTTCTCTCTGGTAAAGGAAATCCAGTGCTTCTTCTCCGTCCCTAACCACGAACAACTTGGATTCTACGTCGCTTTTGTAAATTGCTCGCTGGGTTAAATCTATGTCGTAATCCTCGTCCTCGACTAGCAAAATATCCAGTCTATTTTTATTGCCCATTTTTCCCTCCTGAGACTTTCTTTTATCAAATTCTAGTTATTTATTTTAGAAAAGTTAACCCCATTGGTAATTTCTCGACCTGAAATACTTTCCTCCATTTGTTCTTTTCTAGCCGGTAGCGTGAAGTAGAATGTCGTGCTTTCGCCCAGTTCTGACTCCGCCCAAATATCTCCACGATGCTCTTCAACAATTCTTTTACATACTGCAAGGCCTATGCCAGTCCCTTCCGGATTATCCCGGGGGTTGAGTTTCTCGAACACTTTAAAAATCTTTTCCAGGTACCTGTCTTTTATCCCCTTTCCGTTGTCCCTGATCCAGAGAAGATATTTGTCCGATTTTTCCTCCCAGCCAATTTCTATTCTTGGATCCTCCTTATCGTTATACTTTACCGCGTTTGAGACCAGGTTGCTAAATAGCTCCGTCAGTAGTGTTTTGTTGCCGTATACCCGTGGTAAATCGTCGGGAACGACGAAGTTTACCCCGTCCAGAAGGTACTTCAAGTCCTCCCGCAGTTCTGAGATGAGTTCGTCCAGGTCGATTTCATCGAACCCTTTGTCCTCCATGTTGATGCTGGAATAAGTAAGGAGGCTTTCTATTCGGTCCCTGAGTCTCTGGGTGGTATCCGAGAGTGCCTGGAGTGCCCTTATTCCACTTTCGTCAAGTTCGTCTTCGTAATCCTCAAGGAGTATGTGGCTATAACCCTCGAGGGTCTGCAGCGGGGCCTTCAGGTCGTGGGAAATACCTCTGGAAAATTCCTCCAGCTTTTCATTACTTTTTTTGAGCCGCTCGGTCTGCCTCCTCAGGTCTTCTTCCAGCTGCTTAACCTCGGTAATGTCAATGTAGTATTCTATTCGGCCACCCTCGTACCGATCAGTTTCTATCGGAATACTTCGGTATTCCAGTATTCTCTGGGTTTTTCCGTATTCGTTGGTTATCGAGCAGACGTGACTGTTCACCCTGGTATTTTTTCTATGTGCCTCTTTTGCCACTTCGGTAAATTCTTTCGTCTTCTCGAACGAACCGACGTAATAGCCCATTGCCCGCTCGGCAGATAAGCCCATTAACTCTCGCCTGTTTAAATCGAAGAAGTCCTCCATGGTTTTGTTTACCCAGACGACTTCCCCCTGTTTGTCGATCAATACCACGGCGGAGTCAAGTGTGTCGATGGCGTCTTCTATCAGATACCTGTATCTGGCACCGGATTCCCGGAGCCTCTTCATCAGTCTATTTATTTTTTTGTTATTCGTGAACTCCAGAACCCCCGCTTGTTCGGTGACTTTGCAGCCCTTCATCGTGGTGGGTATCGTCGTCGGAGAGTTGTTCCCGGGAGCCGGTTTCTCGACAAGCCTGACGTCTATTCCACTCCGAGTGCCGCTCGAGCGTGGCCCCTCTTCCCTGAATATGTTTTTTAACTGCTTTTTAACCAGATCCAGATCTTCGGGGTGAACTAACTCGGCAAGGTGGAGGTTGTCTACGTTTTCGTGACTGAGGACTTCCCGTGAAGTTTTGTTTGCCCTGAGGATATTGCCCTCTCGATTTACCAGGTATAGAATATTGGAGGAATTATTGAACAATTTTGTCGCGTATTTTTGGGCCCCCCAACCCTGAAGCTGTCGGGAAGATTTTAACGAGAATTTCTCCGACAAATAGAGGATGCTTGTGATTAGAAGCGGTACTGCTATAAGGATCCCTATTACTATCGGACTGGTAATCGGGAGTACAAGCACGGCGACTGCTAAGATAACATAACTTAGCCCGAGAACAGCAAGGTACCTTTTCAACGTGATCACGCAATATTTTGCTTAGCTCCTAAGGGTCCAGGTTTCCCCTGTAGTTAGGGAAAACGTCGCTCACCAAAAATAACACAAAAAATTTCCCTCGGCAAGGACAAGGATCACTCGGTAGCGTGAGTGCTCATATGATAAGGTTTTGGTCGAGGGTTATAGGGAAAGAAGCCGCAAGTTCCTCTATACTTTCTTCGTCCAGTATGTCAATTTTCCTATCTCGCATTTTGATGAATCCTCGGTCCTCCAGTTCGCCTAACGTCCTAATTGCCGTCTTGGAGGAGACCCCGGCCAACTCGGCCAGCTCCGATCGAGATAGTTCTATGCCTTCCCGCCCCAGCCTCAATATGAAACGGGCCAACCTTTCTTTGCTACTATTGTAAGATCTCTCCGCGAGTTTGCTCTGGAAAGCTTTTAGTTCTTCTGACATCTTGGCGAAAAACCGGAAGACGATTTCGGGATGTTTCTCCAGGAAGTAAAAGAAATTACCGCGTTCGATAAAGCCCACTTCGACGTCCGTAAGAGTCTTCGCGAAAGCGACATGAGTTCCCTTGTCGAAGAGAGTAGTTTCCCCTATGTATTCGCCGGGACCGGCAAGCTTTAGGATCTGTTTTTTTCCTCGGAGGGTTCGCTTCACCAGCTTCACTAGACCGTCGTTTATGAGATAGAAACCGAATGAAGGTGCGCCTTCCTGAAAGATAATCTCTTCAGGACCGTAGTCAATAGTTTTTACCTCTCCCTGTAGTTCGGAAAGGCTTTGTTCGTCTAAGTCGCTAAATATCTTGCTCTCTTTAAGATCAGCCATAGTATGTCCTAAGACTTCTGGTCTTACTGCCGTTAAACAAGCCCGGAGTTATCGTATTCTCTCAGAGTAGATAAGACTAGCGAAGTATTTGTCGTCTCTATATGAGGACTCTGGACAAGATCTACCAGCTTGTCAGTCATTTCCTCCCTGCTTTTGAACTTGCCGATGCCTATCACGTCAAAATCCCCCGTCGTTTCGTATATATGGGTTAAGCAGGGATAAGCCTCCATTTCCTCGAGGACCTTTGACAGGTCATCACTTTTTGCTTTTACCTTTATGATTGCGGTCAGGGAATAATCCAGCTTGTCCAGATTCATTTTTAACCCGAATTTTTCTATAACCCCTTCCTCTTTCATCTTCTGGACTCTATTGCTTACGGTAGTTGGAGAGACGTCGAGTTCCCCCGCGATATGTCTTAGGGACATTCGGCTATCTTCTTCCAGATATCTGATGATTTCAATGTCTCTGTCTGTTAGTTTCATATCACTAGAATAGCAATATAAGTTTGATTTGTCAAGGTTATCCCGGTCAGGGTCGGGTCACAGTAACTAAATCAGTTATTCCCATTCCATTGTCGCAGGTGGTTTGTTAGAGATGTCGTATACGACCCTGTTTACTTGATCGAGCTCATTAGTAATTCTTGTCGACATTTTTTCCAGTATCTTAAAAGGAATTTGAGCGAAATTAGCAGTCATTGCGTCTTCTGATTCGACTATCCTCAGAGCGACCGGATACTTGTAACTCCGCAGGTCGCCCTGAATCCCGACGCTTTTGACCGATAGCAGAACTGCAAATCCCATCCATACGTCCTCGTAGAGTCCCGCTGATTTAAGTTCCTCTTCGACTATATAGCTGGCCCTTCGTACTACCTCGACTCTCGCCGGCGTAACTTCCCCGACTATTCTAATTGCCAGGCCGGGACCGGGAAACACGTGCCGGTTAATTATCTCTTCAGGTAACCCCAGGGAATCTGCTATTTGTCTGACCTCGTCCTTGTATAGGTCTTTTAGTGGTTCGTAGATGTCAAGATTTACCTTTTCGGGCAGGCCTCCTACGTTGTGATGCGACTTGATCGTATCAGAGTGGGTCGTAGATCCGCTCTCTATTACGTCTGAATATATCGTTCCCTGGACCAGAACCTCTGCACCTATGGACTTGGCTTTCTCGGTGAAGACATCGATAAAAGTGTTGCCAATGATTTTTCGTTTCTTCTCCGGGTCCTCGACTCCTTCAAGTTTTCCGAGGAACTCTTCCTTCCTGTTCAAAACTATAAGTTCCAGGTCCGACCCGGTGAAGGTGTTTTTTATTGACTCCGTTTCGCCCTGTCGCATCAATCCAGTGTCTACGTAAATGGCGGTAAGATCATCTCCGATAGCCTTGCCCACGAGCCGGGCGGCCGTAGTTGAGTCTACTCCTCCGGAAAGGCCGATTATAGCCTTCCTGTTCCCTATGTAGTCCTCGGCTCGATCTACCAGCTCAGGGGCGAGCCCACTAGGATCCCAGTCCCTTTCGGCATTGCAGATTGACAAGGCGAAATTTTCCAGTAACTTCCCCCCTTTGCTTGTGTGGGTGACTTCTGGGTGAAACTGGACACCATAGCGACGACTTGAATCGTCGACAAAAGCAGCGATCGGGCTGGAGTCCGTCGAAGCCAACGTTGAATATCTCACCGGCATGGCGGCCACTCTGTCCTTGTGGTTCATCCAGACTTCCTCCTGGTCATCCAGTCCTCGAAGAAGTTTTGAATTCCTGTTGGAAAGCCCCAGGACTGAAGTACCGTATTCGCCGTAATCCCCCGATTCGACATCGCCCCCGGTCATGTGGGCGAGTAGCTGGTGGCCGTAACAAATACCCAGAATAGGTACCTCCAGATCAAGAATATCCCGTTCGGGCTTCGGCGAATCTTCGGCGTAGACGGATGCCGCTCCTCCGGAGAGAATTACTCCCTTTAAGTTGCCCATTTCCTCGAGCGACCTCTTGGTCGTCCCGGGAGAAACGACTTCCGCGTAGACCCCCATATCCCTTATCCTGCGCCCGATAAGGTGAGAGTATTGACCTCCGAAGTCCATAACGACGATCGTGTCCATACTGTCAAGACCTCCTCCCGGTTTTGGATCAGCTAACTATACTGGTGATATTATTTGATTCCGCGGCCCGACGTATCTCTCTGGCTATTCTTTTACCCGTGCTCATCGGTTCGTCGTAGTAGAGGAAGGAGTACGGGGATCCTTTCGGATATAAATTGGTTCCGGC
>JAGXKX010000014.1 GCA_018335015.1 Candidatus Bipolaricaulota bacterium | reverse complement strand
ATAGGCTAAAAGAGGAATACGACTCACTCAACCCGGCCAAGCTTAACCGGGAGATAGAATCCCTGCGTAAGGAATTATACCAAGTTTATCGGAGAAAAGGTAACGAAACAGTAGAGGAAAACGAGGAAGATTTGGAGTACATTTTATTATGATGCAACGATTCGGGTTTCAGGTACATTTTAATATGAGGCAACAGGCCTGGGAATTATCTACTCGTCACAGTTTTCAACCAGAAAATTGGGAAGCGTGAAGCATTCCACCAGCGAAGCTATTACGTTCTCCCTGCCGACCCTGGTATAAAGTCCGTTTATCTCCTGGTTGTACAAAAATAGACCGATCAGGTAGCCAAATTTTTCAAAACTCAGATCGCCGTCTTTTACGTAAAGGAACTCCTTTTCCGGAACGTTACAGTACTCCTGCGCTATATAGTTATTGCCCTGGACCTCGTCGACCTTTTCCTCCCACTCATCCTGGTCGAAGTCGTCCCCGACGTAAACGCCGTGGCCGGCAAATTTGTCGAACGGTTTCAGCAAAAACTGGTCTTTCTCCTCTACCAACTGGTCCTTCAACGAGCTGTCTCCTTCGTGAAATATCCGGCTAAGGGGTAGGTAGTTCTGGATAAACTCTTTCTCTTCTTCGGAAAGAAAGTCAGTATAGGCCTCTTCCTGAAGGATGGCAAACAACGACTTATTGTGAACTACCTGAGAAGTAAAACCACCGATGACACAAACATTCCCGTCCTTGTAGGCCTCCAGAAAAGGCTCGACTTCGCCGTACCGTTCGACGATTTTATGAGTGGTCGCCCGGCGATAGACCAGGTCGATCCGCTCGGAGTCGAAAAACATATTATCCCCGTCGTATTCTAGCTCGCGGGGATCGCAAATCATAGTTTTATAACCCCTGGCTTCGAACCTTTCCTTGTATTCCTGAAATTCGCTGTTGATTCCGTCGCCCTGAAAATCCACTATAGCTACGGTTCTCGGATCTTCTTGCTTCCCCGTGAACTCGTGGTAAGTATCAACTATCGTGTCTATCCAGTTCTCCATGGGAGTGTAATAATTGACTTCGCAGTCCTCCGGAATCGACTCCATGGCTTCGGAGCTGTAAATTGCATTCTGCAGTACCCTCGCTTCGTTCATACCCGCCGAACCGTCCGTATTGAACTCGCAGAACTTCAGTCCTTCATTATAGTCGTAAAATATATCGAAGCGAGCCATGGGAAAGTGGTTTTCGTAGCCGGGATCGGCCAGTACAAGCTCCTCGGTTCTTTTAGAAAACGGGAAGACCCGACGGAAACTCTCGTCGAATCGATATTTCTCTATTGTCTTATTTAGAATCACGGTCAATTGGTCCAGTACTCCCTCTATCCAGTCCAGGTCTTCCGGGGAGAAGAACATCGGCTGATAGAGAAAGTCTATCGGATCACCCAGGTACCGGGCAGACGAGTTCTCGACTTCCTGTTTTACTTTCCGGTAGTCTTTAATGAACTCGTCCGGACGAGATGTGACGTCCTCGCGGAACCTCGTTAGTAGATCTTCGGCATCCATTCATTACCCCTCTCTTTCGATAATTTCGTTCAAATTGCACCATGCCAGAGCCACGGACCGCCTTTCTGACAAAGACCTTAGAGTCTTCTGCCGGGGAGTAATTTCTTTTTCGGCAAGAACTTTTAATGGGCGGAGGTATTCTCTCTCTCCCGGCTCCAATCCTCGCTCCGCCAGCCCCAGCAGGTCTCGATAAGCGGAGAAAACCGAGTCCGAACCCCAGCCCGCTTTCACGCCCCTTTCGCCCAATCGTCGTTTGCGGTCCCGGAACTGCTCCGCGGTAATATTTTTAAATCTCTCGTATAGATCGTTTAGGTTGGTTTCGCTGTATAAAAGTCCCTTCCAGAAACACAGGTAAGCAAAACTATACGGGTAAGGCAGCGAGTCACCCATCCTTATTTCCAGGTGGTCCTTGGTCCTCACGTCGGGAAAGACGGTCGTCAGCAGGTACTCCAGTTCTTCCCTGGTCGGATCCAGCTCCTCCAGCAGTATTTCCTTAAGTAATTTATCCTCCGAATATACAAGTTCTCCTCCTTTCTTGTAAACCATAGGAGGAGTGTTCAACAGGTAATTAGCGTAGTTTTCATAGCCAAAGCCGTCGACGAACAATTCGGAGGGGTGGCCACAGCGGTCAGAATCGCAGTTCTCCCAGATCAACCGGCGAAGTCCTTCTCGTTCGCTAACTTCGCCTTCGAAGTACGGCGAATTGCCCAGGACCGTATAGACCAGCGGGGAGAGAACGTTGGCCACCAGGTTCTTTTTCACGTAATCCCCCTCGTCAAAGTAGTCCAGATTCACGTGAATTGCTCCGGTCGACTTCATCATGTTGTAAGCATACTTTCCCCTGTCCCCAAAGTAATCGTGCATGTAATCGTACCGTTCCTTTGGAACCATGGATATCTCATCGATCCTGCTTACTGGTTGATAACCAAGGCAAAACAGGACTTTGCCCCAGCCATCCAGTATTGCGACAACTTCTTTCACGAAGTTCAGATAAATATCACGCAAATCCTCGATTGAATCCTGCGGAAGGATACTCAACTCAAGCTGGCCACCCGGTTCCAGAGCGACCCTCGCCGATTTTCCCTCCAACCCCACCACGTGACCTTCTTCCATCCTCGGGTCCCAGCCCCGCTCCACGAGAGCATTCAACAGTTCTTCCACGCCGTCTTCTTCGTTGTAAGTGGTGGCTTTCAGGAACTGAGAATCCAGGATAAAGTGCTCGACCTCAATGCCCATCTTCCTATTCTCAACTGGGCATTCGGAGTCTTTAAAATAATCAACTAAGAGGTCTACTTTATTCCGGTATTTACCCATCTCGCTGCTCCGGCATCGTGAGTTTCATTATTAAATAGCTCCTGAGACCGTTCGTGAAATACAAGTATCCCCGTCTGGGATTATTTTTAGTTACCCATTTAGTTTATTCTCTTCAGCGATCTTTCTCAACTTTGCAATTGCACATTTGTCCCATTACAAGGGGGTTTAGCCCACGTAGTTGATAATGAAGTCAACCGGAGGAAATTCGCGAAAAGGAATTAAACCCCGAGACTGTCAGAGTAGCTGGACGCGTGTCTACGAATCAGTCGACCGTTTATGGGGGTCTGGACTACTTTTGGAAGGTGAAACTCCGAAAAGATCCCTAAGAGAGAAATTGATGACGAAAAACAAATTTTCAACACACTAAATTAGGCCAAAACCCTATCCTGAATAGGAATATAGACCTGGCAATCTATACAATTTTTCTTTATAATCGGTACGGTATTCTTGAGCATTCAAGAAAGGTTGTTTTCGAGTGTCCACTCTACTCATAACGAATGGTATTTGGAATATTGCTTACTTTGGTTAAATCTTACCTGGGGAGGAAGGGTAATTCAGAAAGGCACTCCTGTATTAACTGGGTTTAAAGCTATTTTCTTATATCGGGTTCCAGGGTTCAAAAACTCATTAGATAAATCAAAAACACTTAAAGACAAATTTGGTAAATCAGGTTTGAGGTGGTGACATGCCCTACGAAGCGGATCAAATTGAAGTACTGGAAGACTTAGAAGCCGTTCGAAAGCGTCCCGGGATGTACATCGGGAGTACCGGCCAGGAAGGTGTAATGCACTTAATTAACGAGGTGCTGGACAACAGCATCGACGAAGCCCTCGTGGGAGAGTGCGACGAAATACAGGTAATAGTTCACGAAGACAACAACGTCACTGTAATTGACAACGGTCGGGGCATCCCCGTCGATACCCACGCGGAAAAAGGAATGAGCGGTGTGGAGGTCGTCATGACGACCCTTCACGCGGGTGGAAAATTTGACCACAAAAGTTACAAAGTAAGCGGAGGTCTTCACGGTGTAGGTGTATCCGTCGTAAATGCCCTATCGGAGTGGATGAGGGTAGAAGTTCAGCGTGACGGTGCCCGGTACAGGCAGGATTTCACCCGGGGAGAGACGCTTTCCGAACTAAAGGAAATTGATCCCGCGGAAGACGGTCGGGGGACAAAAATTACTTTCAAACCGGACGAGGAAATATTCGGTGATTTCGGATACGATCTACCGAAACTGACTCACCGGCTCAGGGAACTCGCTTACCTAAACAAAGGGCTGGAAATCGTCCTCGAGAACGTCGAGGCTGACGTAACCAAGTCATTCAAGTTTGACGGAGGAATAAAAGAGTACGTGGACTCGATTACGGAAAACGAGGAAAGAATCCACGACGACCCAATTTACTTCAAACGGGAAAAAGAAGGAAACTTCGTCGAGGTAGCCCTCCAGTTTACCAAAAAGTTCTCGGAGTCCATTTACTCCTTTGCCAACAACATCAACACTCAGGAGGGCGGCAAGCACGTTACCGGTTTCAAGACGGCAATGACCAAGACGACCAACGAATACGCCCGATCGAAGAAGATACTGAACAAGAACGACGACAACCTGGCCGGCAGGGATATAAGGGAAGGGTTAACCGGAATTATTAACGTGAGACTCCCGGAGCCGGAATTCGAGGGTCAGACCAAGACCAAACTTGGAAACCCCGAGATAAGGGAGATAGTCCGGAACCATACGTCCGAGGCTCTGCTCGACTTCTATAAGAACAACAAGCAGGTCGCCCGAAAAATTATCGAGAAGTCGATCGAGGCGGCCCGGGCAAGGAACGCGGCCAAGAAAGCTAGAAAACTGGCCCGAAAGAACGCCATGATTTCTACTTCCCTACCGGGTAAGCTCGCCGACTGTACTCAGAGGAAACCGGAGGGAAGCGAGCTCTTTATCGTCGAGGGTGACTCGGCAGGAGGTTCGGCCAAAAGTGCACGTGATAGGGAATTCCAGGCCATACTCCCCCTCAGGGGTAAGGTACTGAATGTAGAGAAATCGCGAATGAGCAAGCAGCTCGAAAACAACGAGCTGAAATCAATTATTACTGCGATGGGAACCGGCGTACAGGACCATTTCGCAAAGGAAAAGCTACGCTACGAGAGGATAATAATCATGACGGACGCCGACGTAGACGGTGCCCACATACGGGCTCTCCTACTTACCTTCTTCTACCGGAATTTTGAACCGTTAATAGAAGACGGACACGTCTTTATCGCCCAGCCGCCTCTATACAAGGTGCAGACAGGGAAGAGCAAACAATACTTCTATTCGGATGATGCACTGCAGGAGTTCATGGCAAACAGGAAGAGGAAACCGTCCTCGGTCCAGCGGTTCAAGGGGCTCGGTGAGATGAATCCGTCACAGCTCTGGGAAACCACTATGAATCGGGAAAATCGAATAATGAAGAAGGTTTCGGTCAAAGACGCCCTGGAAGCCGACGAACTCTTCAGCACCCTTATGGGAAGCGACGTCCAGGCCCGGAAGAACTTCATCAAGGAAAACAGCAATCAGATAACCAACCTGGATATCTAATTCGTTCTGGTTGGCTTTCCGAGAAAGCCGGACGGACTTCCGCAAGCGCCGGCGAACATTCATAGTTTTTACTTAGAGATTTACATACAAGGTTATTATGGCATTAGACGGCATTACGCTCCACTGGTTAAAGCGGGAATTGCAGGAAAATCTGACCGGAGGCTGGGTTCGAAAGATCTACCAGCCCAGACGGGAACTAGTTACGATAAACGTCTGGAACGGTGAGGACTACACTATATTGATTTCTTGCGATACGGATTTCCGGATTCAGCTGACTGATCTGGACCTGGAAAACCCTGCCAAACCTCCTAATTTCACAATGCTCCTGCGTAAACACCTATCCGGCGGGAAGATTGCCCGGATAACTCAGAGGGAACTGGATCGAGTCCTCAGGGTAGAAGTGGACAAGAAAACCGAACCCGAAGCCGAAGACGGGGAAGGAGAAATAGTAAGAAAAGAACTTTACGTGGAGCTCATGGGCCGGAACAGTAACCTCTTTCTGGTCCAGAACGATAATATTCTCGGCGTCCTGAAGGAAAAAGAAAACGAAAGAAGACCCATCGCTCCCGGAAGCACCTACGAATTACCACCGAAACAGGATAAAGTAGATCCGTTTGACCTTTCCGAGGACCAATTTAAGGAGTTCTTCGACCAGGATCAACCGGCCTGGAGAAATCTGTTAAACAATATAGAGGGCATCGGTCCGACCCTGGCGAAAGAGATAACCGTTAGAGCCGGAGTTCCTCGGGGAGAGAAGGATCTTTCGAGTTCAGATATTGACTCGCTGTGGGGGGCCGCTCAAGACTTCTTCGACGAACTTGCCACGGGAGTAACCCCCCTGGTTTACCAGAAGGACGGAAAACCGGTCGAATTTAGCCCGATCGAGCTGGAAAGCCACTCGGGTGAGGAAAAAATATCTTACGGAACTCTAAGTGACGCCCTCGACCACTATTACAAAGCCAAAGAAACCAGTTACGAAACGAAGGACCTTCGCGAGGAAGTAGAAACGACCTTAAAGGACGAGCTGGGGAGAGTAAGGGGAGCGCTGGAAAACGTGGAAGAACAATTAAAGCAGTCCGAAAACAGGGAAAGTTTGAAGAAAACGGGAGATATCATTCTGGCAAACCTTGGTGAACTGGAAAAAGGAATGGAGAAAGCCGAGTTGGACGATCCCTACCGAGAGGGAGAAAAGAGAGAGGTTAAGCTGGACCCCTCATCCACGCCGGAAGAAAACGCCCAGAAGTACTACGAGCGATACAAGAAATTGAAGAGGGGAAAGGAAAAGCTGGAACGAAGAAAGCGATCATTGAACAACGAACTCGAGTTTCTCCGGAAACTCTCCGACAAATTAGAGAGGGCTGAATCCAGGGAAGAATTGGCGAGGATCGAGGGTACCCTGAAAGAAAAAGGCTACATAGAAGAGGATTCCGACTCCACCAAAAAAGGTGACGGAGGAGGCCCCAAGGAGTACTGGGTAAAGGGACATAAGATCATGGTTGGAAGAAACGCCAGGCAAAACGACGATCTGGTCCGGAACGCCTCGAGAGAAGATATCTGGCTTCACGTGAGGAAATATGCCGGAGCTCACGTGGTTATAGTCACGGACGGGCGACCAGACCAGGTACCGAAAGAGGTAATAGTAAAAGCGGCTCAACTCGCCGCCCTGAATTCAAAAGCCCGGGAGGCGGATAAAGCAACGGTGAGTTACACTCAGGTAAAGTACGTCGATAAGCCAAAAGGGGCAAAGCCCGGACTGGTTCAGATTACCAACGAAAAGACGATTACCGTATCCCCGAAAGAGGTGATCAAATAAGTCTCATGATTCCCAACCTGATAATTACGCTACTTGCACTTTTTACCGCAGCTATCGTTCACGAATACTCCCATGGATACGTGGCCTGGAAGCTGGGAGACCCCACGGCGAAGAAGGCGGGCAGGCTAACGCTGAACCCCGTTCCTCACGTGGATCCGGTGGGAACGATCCTTGTCCCCCTTGGATTAATCCTGCTCCAGCTTGTATTTGGCGGGGGATTATTTATATTCGGCTGGGCAAAGCCGGTACCGATAGACCCCCGTTATTTCAGGGATACGGAAAAGGGAATGCTCCAGGTTGGGTTAGCCGGTCCTTTGAGCAACGTGCTGATGTTATCCTTCGCTGCCTTAATAGGTCACCTGCTAGTCCCCGTTTATCAAGCCTACTTCCTCGGAGGGAAAGGAGGTTTCTTATTCCAGTTTGCCAGAAACGGTATGGGACTGTTGATTTACTTCCTTGGGATATTCGTATTCATAAACATTATTCTGGCCGTATTTAACTTGATTCCCATGCCGCCGCTGGACGGATCGAGAATTCTTAACTACTTTTTATCGCCACGGGGCAAACAGATAATGGCTCAGATGGAACAGTACGGGTTTTTGATAATTCTTGCCGTCCTCTGGCTCGGGGGCGACATGTTTTTCTGGGCAATTCAAAGGTTATGGTTATTTGTTCTGGGCCCGAACTGGTACAAGATTTCTTTCCTGGGTGGAGTCTTTTAACTTGAGGCGGTTGCTTTTTGTAACTCAGTTGCAAGGCGGGGGGCGAGGAAGTTAAGGAAGGGCCAATTAATTCGTGGATGGTGAAAAAATGAGTACGAGTGACTTCCCGTTAAATTGCCGATGAACCCGGGAGAAGTTAGTCCCGGCAAGCTCTTCGTAGTGGGAACTCCCATTGGAAACCTTGCCGATATTACCCACAGAGCCGTTGAAACACTCCGCGACGTCGACGCCATAGTAGCCGAGGATTCTCGGCACTCACGGAGGATACTCGAACACTACGATATCGATACCCCCTTCACGCTCAGTTACTACCAGGGAGCCGGGGAAGACCGTCGAGAGGAATTGATAGAGAAACTACTGGACGGCTACGACCTGGCCCTGATCAGTGATGCCGGCACCCCCTTGATCTCCGACCCCGGGTTTAAACTGGTTCGCGAGGTTAGAAAAAAAGGGATAGAGGTCGTTGGAATACCGGGCCCAAACGCCGCAATAACCTGTCTTTCCATTTCCGGACAGCCCACGGATAGCTTTACATTCGACGGTCAGGCTCCAAAAAAAGAGGGAAGAAAACGGAAGTATTTCAAGCAACTGCGGACCCGCACCGGAACGACCGTGATTTACGACTCTCCCCACCGAATAGAGACCACGCTGGAACTGCTGGACGAGACCCTTTCGGAAAGGTCGATTACCCTCTGTCGAGAGCTGACCAAAGAATTCGAGCAGACGATAAAAGGTACTCCCGCCGAGGTACTGGAAAGTCTCGGCGAAGATGAACTAAAGGGAGAATTTACGATAGTAATAAGGGGAGCGACCGAAGAGGAAGCAGCCAGGGCAAGGAGAGAAGAATACGAAGACGTCCCGATAGAAGATCAGTACGAAGGGTTAAAGAAGTTAAAGGGTCTATCTCGAAAGGAGGCAATGAAAGAACTGGCCAGAATAAGGGGAGTATCAAAGAGGGATATATACGAAAAGTTAAATAAATAACCCGGTTCAGGCGTGCTTGTCCGCCACGGTCGAAGCCCCGTACGAGTCCGGCTTGGTTCGTACTTCAAAGCCGCTACCAATAATCATCCCCACGACTTCGTCTATTATTTCCTTCGTCTTTCCCCGCTGACCAACGTCGACGTGTATCTCCAGGTTGTAATCCAACAAGGACACTTCCTCCATTCGCTCCATCAGGTCTTTTGCGAGGTCGAAGGACAGGAAGGCTTCTTTGTAAATTTTGTCCCGCAGAGTATAGATGCCCTCCTCCGTTTCACGCTTCCAGAAGTATCGGCCGCCTTTGCCGACCTTGTGAATGACGATGGCGCTAACGAAATCTATCTCGTGGTCGCCAGAAGAAGCGTGAGAGTCAGTCCCCACGACGATTTCGAATTCCGACCGCTGATCGTGCTCCATCATGCCGACAATCTCGTCGACCACGCCCTCAAACTCTAGATCTCCTTTTGTAGGATTGTGAAATTCTTTCAAGTTAAACACCGTCAGGATTATAGCTAATCGTAAACATAATTCAAAGAGTTACCCGTAAACTCACCGGTTAGAACTACCTAGTATCTCGTCAGCCGCGAGGTAGCCGCTCCTCACAGCTCCCTCCATCGTGGAGGGCCAGCCAGTGTCCGTCCAGTCTCCCGCGAGGTACAGTCCCGGGATTTCAGGGTTCTGGGACTGTCTAAACGAGCTACTGCCCGGGTCGGGCTTAAAGGTTGCTTTCGGCTGGTGAAGCACCGCTGAATCGAGCAGGGAAGCATCTTCGATTCGAGGCAGGGGCGCTGATAACTCCTGGATAACCAGGTTTATAAGTGCTTTGGAATTCATATTCTCGAGCTCTCCCGGGTCCGAGAGGGTGAGGCAAACGTGGTCACCGGAATTTGGCTCGTTCCAGTTTACGTTAAAAACCCATCCGGCAGTACCCTCCAGGAAGCCGAAAAATTCCCGATCCATGACCCCTTCGGAAAAGAAAAGGTGAACGTTTAGAATCGAATTCCAGTTCAGGTTCCAGAAAGGACACGAAAACTTATTCAAAGTCGGTTCGGGAAGAATTCTCTCCAGCCGGTATCCGGGTACCGCCGAGAGGACGATTTCGGATTTCACTATCCCGCCGTCAGTTAATTCTACCCGACACTCTCCGTCCCCCGCCGGATCTATAGTACTCACCGGGCTCGATAACCTTACCTTTCCGCCGTGGCTTTCGATGAAATCCGACGCCTTTTCCCCGATCTGGTCCAGATTACCGTCCAGCCGGCCGAGTTTTCCCCCTCCCTTATCAAGCAGCACCCTCTTGAGGATCATCATGCCCATCGGTAGGCTAACTTCATCCACGGTAGCGTTGAGAGTGGGTATTATTATCTGGTTCCAGAGTCTCTCTATCGACCTCTGCGTGGTTCCCCTCCGCCTCAACCAGTCGCCAAAGGAGACCTGCCTATCGTCTTCCTCGTATTCGAACAGTAGAGCGGAGAGAAGCGGGCCGGCAAAACTTGCCTTGTCGATAAGAGAAATAAAGGGGAAGTTAATCAGCGAAGAAGCAAGATGAAACGGCGGTAGTATATTATTGCCCTCGACTTTTCCTATCTTTCCGGAGCGGTCCCGGAACTCCGCTTCCAGCCTGGGCTGAGTTCTTATCTTATCTTCGAGTCCAATCCTGGCCAGGAACTCGAGGTAAAACTCGAACCCCGATACGTGCATGTGCTGGCCCAGGTCCAGCCTGTGCCCCTTATAATCGACGGTACTGACCCTTCCTCCCAGGAAAGGAGCCCGTTCGAGCAGGATTAACTCGCCGTCGTAACCCCGGTCCAGCAGCCTCGTCGCAGCGGCAAGACCAGCCAGCCCGCCACCGATTACCGTTATCGACTCAGGCTGATCAACCATTGCCCCAGGACAGCACTGACTTTTCTTACCGTGTTCAACCGGGTTCGCCGGTGCCAGACCTGCCACCCGGAAGCTTCCATCTTTTCAAGTAATTTACTGTAAACGCCGTATAAACCGGCAGGACAGGCGCGAGCTCTGGGAGACAAATAACCAAACAATTTCTTGCCGGAACGGAAGAATTCTCGCGCTCTTTCCGCTTCGTAGTCCATCAGATCTCTGAACTGGGAGTTCACGCCGTTCGAATCGACCTCCGATAAATCGCAGTTGAATTTTTCCAGGTCCTCTTCCGGGATATAAATTCTCCCCTGATGATAATCCTCAGCCACGTCCCTGATGATATTCGTCAGCTGCATTCCAAGGCCGAGGTCAATCGCGTACTTCTTCGCTTCATCATCGTTATAACCAAATATTTCAATAAGTGCCAATCCCACTACAGATGCCACTCTGAAGCAGTAAATTTTTAGATCCTTGAAGTTCGAGTACCGGTCCTTAGTTAGGTCCATTTCCACGCCCAGAACCAACTGCTCGAAGTAAGTCCGCGGAATATCGTATTCCTCGACGGTTTTCCCCAGAGCCTCGTAGAGCTTTCCCTGCGGGTCCCCTTCGTAAAGACTCTCAAGGTTTGTTCTAACTTGTTCCAGGTTTTCCTGTTTCCTGGAGGGGTCCCACGAACTGTCTGCTATGTCGTCACACCTGCGAGCAAACGTGTAAATTGTATAGACGGCGGACCTTTTGTACTTTGGAAGAGTTAAGATCGCCCAGTAGAAATTTTTAGCCCGTTCCCGGGTAATTCTTTTACAGTAATTTTCCGGGCTTTCATCTTCTTTAATAACCCCCTCAGGCTGGCTTTTCATCGACGAACCCCCGGAGCGGGCGCTTTAACAGGTTTGAGAAAAACAACCATGCTTTCTCTAGCCCGGAAAGAGTAGGGCGCTTATGCAGGACGTCGTATCCCTCTTCCTCTATCTTGTCCAGTATCCTGAGTCCTCCCTGGTTGAAGAGACGGACGTCCATTCTTATTCCGCTATTCACCAGCGGCACCAGCTCCAGACCTTCTTCAAGCAGATCTCTGGCCCGCGAAACCTCGAACTTCATCAATTCCACGAATTTCTCGTTATATACTCTCTCCTCAAGCATCTCCCGGGAATATCCGAACCGCTCCATATCCTCTTCGGGCAAGTACACCCTTCCCATCTTCTCGTCCCGATCGACGTCCTGCCAGAAATTCGTCAGCTGTAAACCGGTACAAGTCTTGTCGGAAAGGTCGTTTCTCCGACTGTCATTGTACCCGAAAATCCCCAGAAAAACCCTTCCCACTGGATTTGCCGAATGATCACAGTACTCGAGCAGGTCTTCGTAGGTCTCGTAGGATTTATTGAGCTGATCCATCCTGTTCGCCTCTATAAGCTTGCGAAACGGATCAGCGGTCAAAGAATGCGATCTCACGGTATCTCGTAGGGCCCGCAGTATCCCGTTCTTGGGCTCTCCCCCCCGAAAGATCTTCATGAGTTCTTCCTCCCACAGATCCAGTGCCTCCAGGTTACCTTCTTCCAGTTCGTCCCCGAGATCATCCGTGTAACGGCTGTAGGCGTATAGTGCATAGATATACTTCCTCTTTTCAGCCGGCATAAGCCTGCTGACAACAGTGAAGTTCTCGTAGTGCCCCACACTTATATCCCTGCAAACCTCGTAGGCATCTTCCAGAGTCAGATCTTCCCGATATAGTTCGGGGTTCAGGTTCTCTAGTTCTACCATAAGTCTCAAGTGAAAAGTTTGCTCAAAATCCAGTTCAATTCAAATAATTTGCAGATCCTACGGTTAGCCTCCAATGAGCTGAAGGATTACTTCTCGTTCCCTGGAGTGATCCAGCTCGATAAGAAATACCTTCTGCCACTTGCCCAGCTGGAGATCGCCGTCTATGATCGGTATAGTCTCGCTAGCGCCCAGCCCGAGCGACTGACAGTGAGCGTGACCGTTCGGGACCTCGTTCTCGGTCATGTTCTCCGTCCTGACGGAAAAATCGTTGTGGCGATAGTAGTCACCTTCCGGAGCAATCTCCTTTAGAAACTCGGCCATATCCTTCTTTAGAAGTGTTTCGTTTTCATTAATCCTAACCGCCGCCGTCGTATGACGGCTGAAAATGACGAGTGCTCCTGATTCAATTTCCCGCCCCTCAACGAACTTTTCGACTTCGTCCGTAATATCGATAAATTCCGGAGCTTTTGTGGTCTGAACCTTCAATACTTCCGTAGATGTTGAAGTCAACATCCTCTAAACCTCCTTTTATTACTAAGGTCGATCCAGCTCTTTCAGAGTGTCCTCCACCGAAGATACAGCCGACTGAGGCGTCGAAGCGCCAGCCGTTATACCCACTGTTTCTACTCCCTCGACCCAATCCAGCTTAATCTCCGACTCGTCCTTGATATGATGTGTCTCGATACCGGTATTTGCTGCAACTTCGGCAAGTTTCCTGGTGTTTGCCGAGTTCTTACCACCCACCACCAATATCAGATCGACTTGTTTCGCCAGCCTTTCAGCTGCTTCGTACCTCCGCCTCGTCTCTCCACAGGTAGTATCGACTATTTTTACGTCCTCCAGCTCATCCCTGTGCGCCTCGAGAAACTCTGCCGCAAAGTCGAAAAAGTACTTCTTACCTTTTGTCGTCTGAGAGAGCAAGGCAACTCTCCCCTCCGGTATGGGAACTTTCTCGTCGGGATCCAGTATCGCTACCCCCTTACCGTCCAACCAGCCAAGAATGTTTCTAACTTCCGTATGGTCATTCTCTCCGTATATAACTACTTGATAGCCCTGTTGAACTAAATCCTCCGCAGTCTCCTGAGCTTTCTTTACGATCGGGCAGGTCGTATCAATAAGGTTCAACCCCTTGGCCTCTATTTCCTCGTGAATTTCCCTGCCCGCTCCGTGAGCGGTAATGATGACTGAGTCCGTATTGACACTATCCAGCGAATTTACGACCTCCGCGCCCTTTGCGGAAAGGTCTTCGACCACGTTGGGATTGTGGACTATGGGTCCGAGGGTATCGACTTCCTCCCGTTCTTCCAGTTTTTCTTCGACGATATCGACGGCCCGTCTTACTCCAAAACAAAATCCGAACAAATCGGCTTTAAATATTTCCATTCATTCTCCCTTCTCGTTACAACTTCGGATTTCTTCCTCCATCCGATTAACCACTGTTTCGATATCCGAGGTAGAGATCAGACCTTTTTGTTCACCTTCTACGTACAGAACTCCTCCACCTGCGGTTCCCACGAGCCCAACGTCCGAGGAGTCAGCCTCCCCTATACCGTTAACCGAGCATCCCATCAGGGAAACTCTCACCGGATCTTCCAGGTCGGCCAGTCTTTGCTCTAGTTCCCTTCCAATTGTCCCCACGTCTATCTCCGTCCTCCCACAGGTGGGACAGGAGACGAAGTCTACACCCCGATTTCTGATCCCCAGGGATTTCAAAATATCGTAGGCTACCACCACTTCTTCTGCCGGGTCACCGGTGAGCGATACCCGAATCGTATCACCGATCCCTTCCTGAAGCAGGATACCTATTCCGATTGCGGATTTAACAACTCCAATCCGTCCTCCTCCGGCTTCTGTCACGCCTAAGTGAAGCGGATAGTCGTATCTCCGGGAAAAGATCTCGTTTGCCTCGATGGTCCTGTTCACCTCGCTCGATTTTAGCGAGACCACGATCTGATCGAATCCCTGGTTTTCCAGCAACTCTATCTCCTTTTCGGCACTTAAAACCATTGCTTCAGGAGTCCTACCATATCTCTCTAGGATATCCTTACCAAGAGAACCCGAGTTTACCCCGACGCGAATAGGAACCAACCGGGCTGAAGCTTCCCGGGCAATATCACCTATTGCCTCCGGATCGGTGATATTTCCCGGGTTCAACCTTAGTTTATCGACTCCAGCCTCCAGAGCCATGAAAGCCAGGTCCGGCGAGTAGTGAATATCGGCAATGATCGGGACCGGACTTCTGTCGACTATTTCCGGAAGCGCTTCTCCCGCTTCACTATCGGGAACGGCCACTCTAACCAGCTCACAACCACGTTCAACCAGTCTCTCTACCTGATCCAGAGTCGCCTCTACCTCTTCGGTGGGAGTATTTGTCATGGATTGAACCACTACGGGGTTATCTCCGCCTATTTTAACCCCACCGACATCAACGACTATTGACCTGTCTCTTTTCATGATTTCACTGCTTCCTGGTTTTTTACGTAACCGTTTTCCAGGAACCAGTCTACCGCTTTTTTCAAGGACTTTGCCGTCGGGGTAGTGGGGAGACCCAGCTCTTCCATCCACGGAGACGGGTCTATCCTTTCGTCCACTCTGGTCGAGTGAATTGCCGAAATCGGCACCGTTGGCTTGTGATTCATTAAAAAACCTTCAACGAACTCGTCTATCCAGGCAGCGGTCAGGGCAATAGGATAAGGTATCTCAAACCAGGGTTTTGGTAGACCTGTTAACTTCGCCAGTAGTCTGATTACATCGGATAGGCTCCAATTCTTATGGCCCAGCACGTACCTCTCGCCGGATTCTCCTTTCTCCATAGCAAGGAGATGTCCCCTGGCCACGTCCTCGACATCCACCAGGTTCAACTGCATGTCCACGTAGCCCTTCATCTTCCCGTTTAAAAATTCAAGAATTAACCTGCCCGTAGGAGTCGGCCCGTAGTCCCCGGGGCCGATCGGAACCGTCGGACTTGCTATAATAACCTGGAGCCCTGTATCCTCGGCAAACCTTAGGGCTTCCTTCTCCGCAATGTATTTCGACAGCTTGTAATCACTCGGCAGCTGATCCGTTGATTCCGGTAGTCTCCGTTTGTCATTGGAATGAGCCAGCAGGGAAGCCGTACTGGTTACCACTACCCTATCGACGTCCGCTTTTTTCGCCCCCTTCAGAACGTTCAGCGTGCCCTCCACGTTCGTCCGGTAGAAGTCATCGTAGCTTGAGGCCCAGAAGCTATAGAGAGCAGCGGTATGAAACATGCCGTCGACTCCTTCTGCAGACTTTATCATGTCCTCCGGATTTCTTATATCTCCTTCCACAAGCTCCAGGTCAAGACCTTCCAGATTTACCCTGTTGCTGGACGGTCTCACCAGCCCCCTCACTTCGTGATCGTTTTCCAGTAGATCCCTGACCAGATTACTTCCGACGAATCCGTTAGCTCCAGTCACGAGGTATTTCATCCTACATCACCCCAGTAGAGCTGGGACCACGTCGTTGAGGGCTTGACCCAGACGACGCCTGGCTTTGACGCTGTTCCAGCCCAGCCAGGGAATCTCCCTAAATCTTGAGGGGTTACGGACCAGCCAGGAGGTAAACCTTCCCGGCTTTACCTTTCCCGTGTCGCCGTCATAGCAAAATTCAGGAGGCAATTCCTGATCTATTCCGTCGAACACTACTCTCAGACTGAGAAATGGCAGGGCCTCCTCTTCTGCAATTTTCGCAACCCAGTAGGTCTCACGATCGATTATTGAAAACTGGTTCGCGCCCAGAGAACGTTTTTCTTCTATACTCCTCAACGTTCTATCCACGGTTAACAACTCACAGGTTTGATAGACTCCCGTCAACGACTTTTGGGCCCTTTTCCAGAGTGCCTCATCCGGTTGGAGTCTGACTTCTTTCCCTTCGGACTCTATAGATTCAATCAGACAGAGTTCACCTGGTTCGAAATCGGGGTCAACCGATCCTACGAACCCAACGGATACTAGGCCATCCAGAGCGGGATCAAACTCGAACGAATCAAACGTTTTATCCACTTGTCTTCGACCGATCCCCGTATACTTCAACTCACATGCCTCCCAGTAACCAGGAGATCTATCAAGGCCGAAAAGCCCCTCGAGCTCCAGCTCCATCGATGCCACTACGAGAATCATAGGCAAGTACTTAAGATTTGGTTAAAATGTTTTTGAATTTTTCCGGAACTGCACTTTTCACTACGTCAACCAGTCCTTCTGTGCTCCTGAGTTGATCTATGATTCCGGCAGTATCAAATCCCGAATGGATCATACAGCTATTGCACCTTGGGTCGTTTCCTACCCCGTACTCGTCCCAGAGACCCTCTTCGAGAATCTCGTCTACTGAAGAAACGTGATCGTCAGCCAGCACGTAGCAGGGCTTTCTCCAACCTCTGACCGTGTAAGTCGGAGAGGCCCAGGCAGTACAGTTCAGCTCCCTCTTTCCCCTTAGGAAATCCAAATAAAGTGGCGTATTGTAAAACGGGAAATCCTTGACTTTTTCCGGGTCCAGAATATCCTGAAAAACCTCTATCGATTCTTTACGCTCCAGGAACTGATGCTCGCCACTCTTGTTTACGGATTCGTAGTTGTAACCCGGAGCCAGCATTATCCCCTCTACCCCGGCCCTGGTTAATCTCCTAAATAACTCGTGGAGATCCTCTGGATCGCTCTCCTTAAAAATCGTCGTGTTCGTGGTAACTCTATAGCCCTGATCTATGGCCTTCTCCAGCGCGGAAAAGGCTGTTTCGTAGACTCCTTCCCTATTTGCGAATTTATCGTGCACTTCTTCGGTGCCGTCAAGATGAATCGCAAAAGCCAGTTTTTCCGAGGGTTCAAATGTCTTAAGTTTTTCCTCGAGTAACAGTCCGTTGGTACAGAGCATGATGTAATAACCTTCATCAATCAATCTGCTCACTATGGTCTCGATCTCGGGGTGAATCAGAGGTTCACCGCCAGTAACAGATATTACCGGTGCACCGGATTCCTCAGCTGCTTCTAGCACCTCGTCCGGCGACATCATCTCGTCCAGATACTCGGAATATTCCCTTATCCGCCCGCAACCGGTACATCTCAAGTTACACTGCTCTAGAGGCTCAATCATGGTCACCAGAGGAAACCGCTTTCTCCCTTTGGCCACCTGCTTGGCGACGTATCCCGCAATCTTGGCGTTCATCTTCATGGGTCTACCCATAGTTATCCTCCTATTGCTTTCTGGTCAGCAAGAACGAACCGAACTCCTTGAGCTCTGTTTTCGCCCAATCAGCCATGCCCGTTTCATGTAGTTCTCTTACCGCGTGGTTCCAGTATTTCTCTGCCCATTCGTTCGTCTTTTTACTGGCGTCTATCTCTTCAAGAATCTCTTTCACTTCTTCTATTTTGTCTTCGCCTAGCTTTCCTTCACTGTAATATAACTCTTTCAGCCGGGTTAATTCCTCTCCGTGACCTCCCTGCAGGGCGTAAACTACGGGAAAAGATCGCTTTTTCTCCTCGATATCTGACAAAGCTGATTTGCCCGACTCCTCCGGTTGGCCCCATATTCCCAGCCAATCGTCCCTGATCTGGTAGACGTAACCAAGGTATCTGCCAAACGAAATTAGCTTCTCAAGCTCATCCTCTCCGGCCGAAGAATATATCCCTCCAAGGTGAAACGCCCCCTCGAGCAGCGCACAGGTCTTTGCAGAGATCATCTCGAGATAGCTGTCTATATCGACGTCCCTTCTTTCCATGTAATCCAGATCCAGAACCTGACCCTGAATCATTCGAAGCGAGTACTCACTCAGCGCGGCCAGCGCCTCCAAAGTCTTTCCCGATTCCCCGTCCCGGGAAAGGTCGAGCATAACGAGAAGTGAAAGATCCTTGAGAGCGTCACCAGCATTAATCGCCTGATCAGGACTCCATTTGTACTGAACCGTAGGCCTTCCTCGCCTGGTCCGATCGTCGTCCTGAATATCGTCGTGAACCAGGGAAAAATTATGGATCAGTTCGAGCGACAGGGCCGCTGGAAGCGCTTCATTTGGATCGCCACCCAGCGCCTCCGTGGCGTAAAGAGCTAGAGAGGACCTTATTGCCTTTCCCTGCAGGTTTCCGTCGGACCCTTCCCCGTTAAACCCGAGATGATAGTTGACCATATCGTAGGTTTTCCCCTTTTTACTCCCGAGGTATGATTCGAGGGAATCGGATACCTTTTCCCTGTAACTCTTCAATCTCGAGGGAATTCCACTATCGAAATCGCTCATTTCTCCTCATCCTTGATTACGCCCTCTCTCAAAGCGAACTCTCGAATCTCTTTCGCGGAGTGGACGTCCAGCTTTTCCATTAGGTTGGCCCTGTGCGTCCTCACGGTTTCCACGCTCCGGGACAAA
Organism: Candidatus Bipolaricaulota bacterium; assembly: GCA_018335015.1. Classification (GTDB taxonomy): domain Bacteria; phylum Bipolaricaulota; class Bipolaricaulia; order M55B111; family M55B111; genus JAGXLP01. The sequence continues at coordinate 10,932 of JAGXKX010000014.1, read as the reverse complement.
ATCTCCGCTATTTCTTTGTTAGAGTTGTCTTCGGCAATTAGCTGGAGAATCTCCCGTTCTCTGGCTGTTAACTGGTCAAGTACGTCCGGTTCTATTGCTTTGAGCCCCCTTTCCGTCATTTCCACGAGCGAGGTGAGTATTGGAGGAGACATGTAGTGGTAACCGTTTCTAACCGATTCTATCGCTTCCTCCAGCTCGTCTATAGCGTCCTCTTTGAGCAGGTAACCGGATGCCCCTGTCTTTATCGCTCGTCGGATGTACCCCTCGTCATCGTACATCGAAAGAAAAATAACGTCCGTACCCAGACCTTTTTCCTCTATCTTCCTGGCCGCCTCTAGTCCGTTAAGACGGGGCATAGATATATCTATGATGGCTATATCCGGCTCGTGTTCATCGACCAGGTCCAGAGCCTCGTAACCGTCACCGGCCTGCCCGACTATCTCCAGCGTGTCGTTTCCGGACAGCAGGGTCTCTATTCCCTGCCGAACCAGAGTATGGTCGTCGGCAAGGACCAGCGTGAGCTTTTCCTTTTTGGAATCCTTATCCGAACTTTCATTGCCAGCCGTATTACCTGACTCAATTCCTCCACCGTCGACGCTCAATGATAATACCATAACATGATCACCATAAGTTTAATGAACTCTACAACCGGATAAACGGGGGATTTGTACTAATTTCCACTGAATAATGAACTAACGAAACGACTTTAAGTGGTGAGGAAAAGAAAAGCCGTCAATCGAGGGGTAGCTCGATCACTGCCCGGGTTCCTTCGCCCTCTTGAGAGTCGATATCGAACCCTCCGCCGGCGATGTTGATATTCTCCTTTATTCCTTTCAGTCCCAGACCGGACTCCTGAACGACACTATCCGGGTCGAACCCCTTGCCGTCGTCCTCCACGGATAGCTTCAGTAGCGAATCCTCGTTGGTGAGAGAAACCTTAACTCTGTTCGGGTTGGCATGTTTTACCGCATTATTGAGCAACTCCTGGGTGGCCCGGTACAGTATCGCTCTTTCTTCTTCTCCACTGACTTCCCGATCCAAATCGAGGTCTGTTAGAAAGTCGATATCCGTCGAGGAATCGAAATTTTCTACCAGTTCACGAAGTGCCGGTCCCAGACCCAGCTCGTCCAGCGCCGATGGCCTGAGGAGGTGAGAAAGGTCCCTGCTCTCAGTAATGGCCTCGCCCAGCAGTTCCTTGACCTCTTCCAGACGCGGGTCCTCAAGCTCCTTGTCCAGGATATCCAGTTTCATCTTAATACCCATCAGAGTCTGGCCCAGCTGATCGTGAATCCGCTTGGCAATCCGTCTTCTTTCCTCCTCCCGAGCAGAAATCAGTTCCTTCCAGAGTTTCTGAAGCTTGGTCTCTCGCTCTCTGAGGGATTCGTTCTTTTCCCTGAACAACCTGGCGAATATCTGTACCGTGTAAGCGGTGGTCACGTATAGTCCAAAGCCTCCCGCCAGCACCGTGGTTGTAACGTAAAAAGAATCCCTGTAAAAAGGAGGATCTCCTTCGAAAATCGACCAGTGGGAGATCAACCCGGCGTATTCCGCGAAACTCATGCCGGTAAAGAAAGCGATGGTCAAGAAAGTAATCGTCCAGGCCTTTTTCTTGGGGAGGAAAAAGTTCGCGTATAGTATGGAGAAAACGTAATAAGAAACGCCTATCCACTCGACTCCCCCGATAATATGGATAAGATAGGTTAAAATGGAGACCTCAACGATGAAATATCCGAAGTGAACGTTGTGCAGGCCTTGTTTCGAATTCTGGGCGTCAATTAACCGGGAAAATGGAACCGTAATTATTCCCCACATCAGGGGAGAAAAGATCAGCGGAAGTGGAAAATTCAACCCCGCCCCAAACCTGAAGTAGAGGGCCAGGATCAAAAACAGTACCAGGGTCAACCTCCGAACCCGTATCGTTTGCTGAATGATCTCTTTTAGCTCTCCGAGCGTCCGTCTTTCTCGATCTCTATTCCTATAATTACTCATTAGTTTACCCTTTTGGCCCCGAAGCCCACCGATTATCTAGCAAGTTAGGTGAAAAGCTCCGGCTACCTGTTCTTCGTCTTCCTCGTTCCGCTTGGAATTAAAGTAGTCAGCCGCTTCCTGGGTGTCACCTATCCATAGATCAATTTCTTCTTCTTTGAGAAACGACCTGGTTTCATCGGTTACTTTCATCCTCCCGGTACTGCCCGTGCCAACTACCAGCAAACCGGGGTCCTTGCCGGTTATCCAGGTAAGATCTTCGGGGTGCAGCGCGTGACCTCTTTTTCTGATCCAGCCCGAGTTTACCTCGTTTCCGTAAATCATAAGATCGTCCCTGTACTCCTCACCCGCGACGACCATACGACCAAAGGAGTAAGATTCTATCATCATAGCGGACACCTCCCACCAGGGATACTATCCTCCAGCGGACCGAACTCCAGTAATTAATTATAAACGCAGCTGGAGCTAACTAAAACCTGAACCCTGTGAGAAGCTGTACCGGGCTTACTTAGATTCAATTCTTTCCCCGTCGTATGAAAGCGAAACTCAATTCATGAACATTTTTATTATTCTTCCGCAAGCTCCCTGCCCCTTACCTGGCTGCCGGATTACCTCTACTGCTGAGTTTTAAAGGTTAAATCAGTTGCCAGGTAAGGGACAGGGAGCAGTTATTCGGGCCAGAAGTATAAATCTACTGTTGGTGAATGCAAGAGTTAAATATTTTGAGAGATCGTGAAAATGGCAGTGACTTCAGAGCCTACCTAAAAATAAACCCGAGAACGACGCTCCCCAGCGCGGCAAATACTCCAGCCGCAAGTAGAGAACCGGCGAGAGAGAAGGATCCGGCCAGGATGGAAAAAGCCCAGGTACCAAATGCTGCCCCGAGAGTCCCGAGCGTACCTCTTATTCCCATTGCGATACCCCTTTCTTCTTCTTCCGTATTCTTGCCAATTATGTCGAAGACTATCGGCAAGTAAAGCCCGGAACCCAGGCCCCAGAGCCCGGAAAATATTGCCAGAAACACGAAAATTTCCGTCAGCGAGACGAGCACGATAAACAAGCCGGCCACTACCGTGCTCACAATCAAGACTTTGTAGTCCCCAAAATACTTTGTCAGTTTCCTGCAGGTAAGCTTGATGAAGGTTGAAGTCGCGACCCTTATAGAAATTAGTATACCGATGAAGAACGAGGCTATCCCGATTTCGCTAAAGTAGAGTGGAACGACTGAAGCACCCAACCCGAAGGTCATAAACACGATGAACGAGAAAAGTGAGGCGAATAGCAGGGCCGAGTTACTTCTTAATAATCGCCAACCTTCAAGATAGGATTTCATAGATGGGTAAATCGGAATAGTAGAGGGTGAAACCGAAGACATCCTGATGAAGTCCTTTACGGACTCGCGTCGTGTCAGGTCACTGCTTTCAAAGTAGAACAACCAGGATAAATAAATGAGAACCAGAGCAACCACCAGGAGAGTAATAAATACCCACTTCATTCCAAAAGCGTCTTTTATATACCCCCCGGTGGGAGAGCCGATCAACCAGCCAAGTCCGACCGAGAAAGAATAAACCGGCAAAGCATTTGAGGAACTGGTTATGTAGGAAGGAACCGTGACCCAGGTTATCGAATTCGCCAGACCGAGAAATACTTCACCGAGAAACAGCAGCGGCCAGACCTTTAACGAGGCAAGAAAAGCAAGAGCGGAGGAAAAATAGAGAAGCGAGCCGAGAAGAATCGGTTTATGATGACCGATCAGGTCCGATAGTCGTCCCAGCGGAATCCTGGTCACCGCCTGCAGTAGGTAGTACAGGAGAACGAGGTTTCCAATCAATGCCACCGGCATCCCAATTTCCCGGCCGAAAATCGGTATATAGGGTATTATATTACTTACCCCGAAAGTACATACTAAAGAGAAAACGATCAGAATCTTTGCGTCTTTCTTTATTCGAAACATGCTAAATTGACGTATCTCCCGACAAAAACTCCGAAATAGGCGAAGGATAGGGGTAAATTAAGAAGATAGCACCTCCCCGGTTCCAGAAAACCAGGGTAAAAGGTATGGTCAGTTCCCCCGGGCTCGCCTCCTTTTTCTTCTTACGAAAAGTACCGTCTATCTATTGAATTATTGGAAAATTCCTTCGTATTCCTCCACCACGTCATCACTAAAACTTATAACACCCTGTTCGGTTTTGTAGTGATCGATCATCTCTTCAAGGACGTGGAAAGGAATCGTGGAGACGTCCGCCCCTGCCTCGGCAACTTCACGAACCTGCCGGGAGTTACGCAGACTGGCGGCCAGGACGGCCGTATCGAAATCGTAATTGCTAAAAACCTGGTTAATCGAGGATACAGCCGCTGCTCCGGTATAAATTCCCTCGTCGGAAATCGACTCCTTTACTCTATTTACTTCCTCGTCGAAGTATATTCCGGCCAGGTCCCCTCCCTCCAGTTCCTCGTACCGGGGTTTTAAATTCAGATAAGAAGCATGACGTAACCAGTCAGCGTTGTGGTAAGCACTTTTGGGATAATCCTTTCCTCGGGTCAGGCCGACGTTATTCCGGATGAAGTCGTCTATCCTGCCGGCAAAAGGGCTAACGTACTGAGTACCGGCCTTCGCTGCTAGAAGTGCCTGTTCCGGCTTCATAATTAACGTGGTATTCGTCGGGATCCCCTTAGAAGCTAGGTCCTTCAACGCTTTCAATCCCTCGTATTTACCCGCGGAGGCTTCCGGCGAACTCGTATTAATCGGTATTTTCACCACTACGTTGTCGTTTACGGGATTGAATTTTTCGTACAGTAACTCTCCCTGGGCAACCATTTCTTCCCTGGTCAAACCTATTACCTCAAGACTCACCGGACCGTCGACAGCCCCGCAGATTTCCCTGATATACTCTTCCATGTCGATATTTTCTCTTTCTTTGACAGCCTTCTTTATCAGAGAGGGATTTGTGGTTACCCCGTCAAGTATTCCCCATGAATTCGCTTCCTTAATTTCATCCAGCTCCGCCGTATCGACAAATATCTTCATAGAATCACCTCAACTGATTATATAACTAACCTAACCGAGGATAAAGGAAATATAATTATTCAACCGAGCAACCATTACTCGAAAATCCCTAAGACCCAGTTCTTTCACCACTATTCGGAGGAGAGGGCTATCTCATATAGCGATAACTATATTTTCAATCCTCTTGCCCATTACCTGGCTGCCGGGATTTCGTCTACTGGTAGGATTTTAAGGTTAAATCAGTTGCCAGGTAAGGGGCAAGAGGCAGGTGAGGACAAAATAATGACATAAGACGATGGTGGAAGAAATGAGTAAGATTAACATCAGAATTTCTACCAACCAAAAGTCCGAACATGGAAAGATCCAGCCATCAGATAGTCAAACAGGTGGAAAGCTTAGAAAAGATTGGCTGCTGGAATCAGAAAAAAGTCCCAATTAATACCTCCGGTGGGGCAATGACTTTTACCCCCACCGGAAGCTCAGCTCAAGAATCAGTTAAATAACTGGTTTCTAGCTGCAAGCACCGCTAGAACAGGAAGTTCTGCAGGAACCGAAGAATAGGAAACCCGAGCCACAGCAAGATGACTGACAGCAATCCCTGCTTTCGTAAACGGTAAAGCCAGCTTTAAGGGTTCCACAACACTCCGTCTCCACTACTACCGTGTAGCGGCCTGGCTCAACCACATTACCGTCCGCGTCACGCTGATTCCAGCCCCAGCTCCAGTTTCTCCCGGGATCAAATCCGCCTTCGAAATGGTGACTGAATACAATTTCGTTCCCACCGCAACAACGATCACTTCGCTCTATGTAAAGCCTTCTGAAGTTGATGTCACAGTCCCTGCAGTTCGAAAAGTTGACCATTACCTCTTCCCCGGTCTCGTAACGACTACATCCGGTGTCAAGCTTCGTCGACCATCGGCCACAACAATTACAGGAACATACGGGTCTTACCTGCGGGAGGACTTTGAAGTTGGTTCTATATATCCCACAGCAATACGTCTCTACGAGAGCAAAATAGCGTCCGTTTGCGACCTGCTCGCCGTGACTACCGATCTGATTCCAGGACCAGGTCCACTCAGTCTGATCAACAGGAACCTGTTGATCTATTACCTCCGTGTAAACTACACCCTCGTCCTTCCCAAGTAGCTTCTCTATCTTGATCTCCTCGATCAAGTGCTCCTCAGTTAAGCCGGATAGGGTCAATTTAACGGTTTCTCCGGGAGAATAGGTGTCCTGAGAGGGGTTAAAAGAACTATATCTGTCCGGACATTCGGGTTTTTCCTGGTATAGACAGCACTCTTCGTCCTGCACCCCAGAAGCACCCAGAGAGAAAACGAACAATAAAACAAGTGGAGCAACCAATAGAGCTATCTTTTTTGAATTAAGGCCAGTGAACATTTTCCACCCCCTTTTGCATTTCTGAAAACTTACAGAGTCATTTTAACCCAGCACGCGTTATTTATCAATTATTACAGCTATAAGGATAAAATCGTAACCATGTTAACTTACTATTTGTCGAGGCCTTCGATACCAAGATCGGCCAGTATTTCCCGGGTGGGCATTCCGTCTTCGTCGTAGCCCCTCAACTCGTAATACTCGGACAGCATCTCGTCCAGCTTTTCTTCAGGAATCCCTTCCCCTTCGGTGGCGCCTGAAGGCAAAGGTTCCTTCAACCGTTCGGGAAGTCTATCTTCCCTGGCAGTATAACCTTCCCGCGAGGCCAGCAGTCTCAGCAGCAAGTAATTCCTTTCCCCTATTTCAAGCATGTCTTCGGGCGAAATTTTTTGGCCGGTTACAGCCTTTAACATTTCCCTAACGGTGTCAAACGAGTAGTTTTCGCCAACCATGTTCGTGGTAAAAGCACACATAACCAGGGAATTGTTAAACGACCTCAGGTCCTCAAATATCTTTGCAACTTCCGCTTTACCTTCGTAACTGTACCGATCCATTGGCTCAGTTACCCCCAGCTCCGGTGCCAGCGGTTCGTCCTCAAGCATAGTATCGTGCGGACCTTCCATGTGGTTCGCCCCTCTGGGCGTCGTCGCGTAGCTTATACCAAGAGCCTTCTTTCCCCTAGGTTCGTGCATCGGTACTTCCTGACCCTTGATTTCTACAGCAAAGTCAGCCCCCAGCTCCTCTTTAAGCTCGCTAATACCTCTGGCAAGTTCCTTCCCGATTCCTTCTTTGTTTGCGATAGCCTCAACCAGTTCAACAATTTCTTTCGGGTCTCCCCAGTCAACTTTCCAGTCCAGCAAACCCTTCTCACTGGCCTCCATCGCGAATGCAATGGTGTTTCCGGTCGAGATCGTATCCAGTCCATACCGGTTGCATTTCTGGTTCGCGAGAGCAATGGAATCCAGATCGGAGTTGAGGCAGAGGGAACCCAGAGCTGCAACGGTCTCGTACTCGGGCCCACCGTACTTGGGCCGAACCTGCTCGCCGTCGAATTCAGTTTCTACTACTCTTTTGCACCTGATTGGGCAAGCGCTACAGGTATCCCTCTTCTTGAGGATGGTATCCGCCATAGTTTCACCGCTGATCTCCTCGGCTCCGGAGAACTCCCCCCGCTGAAAGTTCTTTGTCGGCAGGAGTCCACTTTCGCTGAGGCTATCTACTCCTCTGGAAGTACCGTATTTGCCCAGGGAGTCGGCCTTATTTTCGGCAAGTGATTTGGCAAACTCGCCCTTGAGAGATTTCAACCGGTCCGGGAAAGCGGGGTCCTTCTTATCTTCTCCCTTAACTGCAATTCCCTTCAATTTCTTGCCTCCCAAAACGGCCCCGAAACCCGGCCTTCCCGCGGCTCTATTCCTGTCGAAGATCAGACAGGAATAGTCGATCAGGTTTTCTCCTGCTTTTCCGATCGAGGCTACCTTAACGTCACCTTCTCGTTCCTGAACTCGATATTCGAACTCGGCCGTTTCCAGACCCCAGAGATCCTCGGCGTCCTTCAGTCCGGCTTCACCATTTTTTAAAACGAGGTATTTGGGGCCGGAAGCCTGACCTCTGATAATTATCCCGTCGTATCCGGACTTTCCCAGTTCCTGTGCCATAAAACCACCGACATAGGAGCCATTTACGGAATTAGTCTTGGGAGACTTCGCCATTACCAGATGCCTGCCCGCACCGGCGATATTTAACCCCTGGAGCGGTCCCGTGGCAAAAACCATTATATTCTCAGGGCCGAGCGGATCGACCCCGGACTCAAGCTCCTCGACCATGATCCGGGCCCCAATCCCTCTTCCGCCAAGGAACTTTTCGTACCACTCTTCCGGTACTGGATAGTCGCCAATTTCCTCGTCCGCCAGAGAAACGTCAAGGTATCGACCAAAATAACCCTGCATAGACCTCCCTCCTAAATCCAAGATAATACTACCAGACCACAATCGATTCACAATCTTACCTGCAGGCATTCCCCGTCAAATCATTTTTAAAAGTTAACGGGTTGAACTTTCACGATAATCGCCACGAACTCAATCAATTCTTATAGCCGGGAGATGGACCTTCACACTCATCTTAGCTCGCTCGCCGCTCGGGCGGCCCATGTAGGGTCGTTCAGTTGAGCCCTTCCGGCCGCGATTAAATCTACATCACCGCTCGTCACTAACTCGTTCCCGTAAACCGGATCAGTTATCCCCCCGACTCCAACGACATGACAGGATACTGCTTTCTCGATTTCTCGGGCCCGGGAAACGAAAAATCCCTGTTCACCTTCCAGTTCGTCCGGGCTACTTCCACATAGACCACCGGAAACGTCGAGTAGATCCAGGCCCAGGTCATCCAGTTTTTTAGCCAGCGTCTTCGATTCCTCTATCGTTATACCCCTGGAATCGAGATCCGTTGCGCCAAGCCTGTAGGAAATAATCCCTTCATCGATTTCTTGCCTGACCTTTTCTACAATTCTAAGAGGTAGCCTGATCCGGTCTTCAAACCTTCCCCCGTACTCGTCCTCACGGTCGTTGGTAATCGGAGAAGTAAACTGATTCAGGAGAAACCCGTGGGCTCCGTGGATCTCAACTCCCTGAAACCCCGCCTTCATTGCCCTTATGCCTGACTTCACAAATGACTCGACTATCCGATCAATCTCTTTAAGGGAGTACTTCGACAGACTACCTTCGTAATCAAAATCGAGAATATTTAATTCGGTTCCTTCGGCTTTAAGTCCCGCGTGGTTCAACTGAATTATCGCGGACGCTCCTCCCTCTCTTGCTACTTCCGCTAAAGTTTCCAGGCCCGGGATCAGGCCATCTCTATCGATTCCCAGTTGACCGGCACTATATTTGCCCTCGGGCAGGACGAAACTATGTTCAACGATAATCAAGCCGACGTCCGAAGAATACTGGCCGTAATGGTCTACCAATTTTTCCGTAACTCTACCTTTTTCATCGGCCAGACCAGTCTGCATGGGTGGCAGAACTATTCTATTTTTGAGCTGAAGATCACCGATTGTTATCGGACTAAGCAGATTTACCATGGCTCCTCCTGGGGATAATAACTAATAACCAAAATCTAGCCGTCGGTCCCAATCATAGCCGCGCTAGGAAAATAAATTCAAAAACCCTTCCAGTCCTCTATGTCCTTAAGCCCGGAACCAGTAACGGGAACTACTACCCTTTCTCCGGATTCGATAACTCCTTGATCGCTTAGTTGCTTCAGGCCGGCTAGAGGAACGGCGGAGGTGGGCTCCACAAATAAACCTTCTTTCCGGGCGAGTTCCTGAATCGACCTCTTCACCTGGCTTTCCGATACCGACAGAGCCACGCCGCCGGTGGCTCGAATCGCTTCCAGGATCTCTTTCCCCCTATCCGGGTTTGATATGTGCACTCCTTCAGCGATCGTCGGCCCGGACTCGGTCGGCCTGGTCCTATCCCAGGAGTTTTCGTATGCCCTTACTACCGGATCGCAGGCCTCTGCCTGAATCCCATGAAGCCGGGGAATCCGGTCGATCCAACCTAGCCTGGCAAGATCTTGAAAACCGCTGTGGATTCCGACGAGAAGTGCTCCGCCCCCGACAGGAACTACTACGTGCTCCGGCGGGTTCCATTCAAAACCTTCACTTATCTCGTAAGCAAGCGTCTTAATTCCCTCCGAAAAATAAGGACTGAGATTATGAGAAGCATAATAGGTATTAGTTCCCGCGGTATCCTCGACAATCTTTTCTGTCGCCCTTTCCCTGGGACCCGGTACTTCTTTTAATTCCGCGCCGTAACTTTTTACCTGGACGATCTTCCCCCCGGACGCACTAGCCGGTACGTAAATGGTACAATCGAGACCGGCCCTGGCCGAATAACCCGCCAGGGAAGCACCTGCATTGCCCGAGGAATCATCAGCAACGACCTCTATACCCCACTCGCGGGCTTTGGAAACTGTAATAACCGTTCCCCGATCCTTGAACGAACCCGTCGGATTCACGAATTCTAATTTTAAATATAGTTCTCCCGAAAGGTCCTTACTGATCGAGCTGGAAAGAACAACGGGTGTTCCACCTTCACCAAGACTGATCGGGGGTTCATCCAACGGGATGAGGTCCCGGTAGCGACTTATCCCGGTGCCGGATAGTTCATCTTTCTTTACCTCTCGCTCCATCCGATCAAAGTCGTATCGAAGCTTCAGAGGAGAGCCACAGTCCGGACAGGCCGTGACCGGGGTCCCGGGATCACACAGGAAACCGCAACTATCACAAACGACCTCTTTCAGATACATTTTACCTCCGGGGAAAAATTAGGTATTCAGGAAGAGAAGAATTCATCGCTGGAATAAATAATAAAGCGCCCGGTCGGTGAATACCAGACGGGGCGGGTAGCCTATATTTTAGTCTCGAAGTTATAAAGTTAAGATGATATTATTTTATTCAACCAGGAAAGACAGTTTAATCAGCAATTAAGCCGAATCATCAATTGATTATCAGAACGACGAGGACTTCTGGTCCATAATCGGAGACC
>JAGXKX010000074.1 GCA_018335015.1 Candidatus Bipolaricaulota bacterium | reverse complement strand
AGATATTTTTGAGTCTCTCGAAGCCGGTAATGGTCCGGAAGCCGAACGAAAAGTCCGCAAACATACCAAGGACACTAAAGAAGTGGTTCTGGAAAACTACGATGAAATAGGAAGCAATGCAGGATAGAGCAAGTGTCAAGAACCCCGCCCCAAGGGACGGGGTTTGAAAAAAAACACATTAACAACAGGACGTTTAGCTTAACAACCGTAAATTGACCCAGCACTCAATTGAGGAGATTAACTTGGACAAATCAAACAAAAGCTTTCTTGTTTACTTTACCCAGCAGGTTAAGCTCACAATAGTTTCACCAGGGTCCGTATCTCAATTGAGTGCTGGACAAAAACCAGCCGATTCCTCCCCAGGGCAAGCCCTGGGGCTTCCTCGGCAAGTTTTGGTGAACGAATTTGCAAATCAAAAATACTCTCTAGAGGGGTGATAAATGAAAAACTTATTTGGTGGACAAATTGATGAATTACAGCAACAAGAGAACCAAGTCGAGGTCAGCAAAAAACTTAGGAGGTAATTTTATATGAGAAAGATTACTATAATTTCTCTGCTCGTTGTAGCGTTAATGTTAAGCGGGTTTGCGGCAGTGATGGCTCAGGACAAGGTGGAATTTGCTTTTGATAGCAGGACGGATAGAGAAAGAGCGTTTAGAGAGAACCTGGAGGAATTTGAAGGTCAGGTAAAATACAATCCATTACCGGGAACATCGGGAAAACAGCTTAACTACTATACAACCAGGTTCGCAGCGGGCAGTTCCACGCCAGATATCATTAATATGGACATAGTATGGCCCACAACATTTGCCAGTGCGAACTGGTTGCTGGATCTGAGTAAGTATGCCGAGGAAGGCTGGAAAGACAAGTTCCTTCAAGGTTACGTAAATGCCCTGACAGTCGAAGGTAAATTGATAGGTATTCCGGGAACCGCTGACGCTCTCTTATTCTATTACCGAAAGGACCTGCTAGACAAGTATGGCTTTGACCATCCACCAAAGACATGGTATGAGCTAATCGCTCAAGCTAAAGTTATTCTCGAAGGTGAGGACGACCCCAACTTGAGAGGCATTACTTTCCAGGGGGCAAATATTGAGGGTATGCTGTCTAACTACCTTGAATTCCTCTGGGGTCTCGACGGATCGATACTGGACGAAGACGGTAACGTTGTAATTAATAACGAGAAGGGCGTTAAGGCACTGCAGACAATGATCGACCTATATCGTAAATATGGAGTTGCCGACAAGAGCGTTGTTACAACCAAAACGGACGATAGTCGAGTAATATTCCAGGATGGCCGTGCGATATTTATGATAAACTGGACGTATGCGTGGGGTCGCCTCCAGGGCGATGAATCTGCGGTAAAGGGCAATGTAGGTATCAGCACGCCGCCCGCATTTCCAGGCCACGATCCGAACGTTTGTCTCGGTGGTTGGCAATTTGCCATAAACGCGAATTCCAACTATCCCGAACTTGCCTGGGATGTCGTTAAGGAACTATCGTCGGCGGAGTCGCAAAAAACACATTCTCTAATCAGGGGCGATCTTCCGACCAACAAAGCAGTTTACCAGGACGAAGAAGTAGTCGAAGCCAACCCTTGGTATAAGCAGGCTCTTCCGATTCTGGAGACAGGAAAATCCAGGCCGAAGAGTCCGGCTTATCCTGAAGTAAGTTCAGCAATTAGAAACCAGCTGTCAGCTGCTCTTGCTGGTAATAAGACTCCACAAGAAGCACTTGATGCTGCAGCCAAGGCTCTGGAAGACTTACCGCTTTATCAATAATCGGGACGAGTGTCTTAGAATTTAATTTAGTAAAGAGAACCCCACCCCAGGGTAAAACTTGGGGTGGGTCTTTGTTTCCACGACCGAGTTGAAAAAAACGAAGAATCACGGATTACGATGGTGCACCATTGTCTGTAATGGCAAACCATCCCATTGAATAATATATTATTAAAGGGCCCGTGTTGCGTCGATGCGGGGTTATTTGCAAAAAATTGGGAGGTTTTGGTTGAAAGCTACCACGAAGACGTTTAAGTATTTTTCCTGGTCGAATATAAAACGTCTACTCCAGGGAGATTTAACTGAGAACGAGCTCATTGTAGTGCTCCTGGCACCTGCGGTTTTATTCCTCCTCGGCATGGTTGTTTATCCCCTGGTCAGAGTCATTCACTTGAGTTTTCATAATGTCAGGTTGAGTATGCCCTGGTTGGGAACGCCTTTCGTCGGAGTGAAGAATTATATCAAAATGTTTACGGATCCCCGGTTCTATCATTCGTTAAAAGTGCTGGGGCTTTACGGGTCGGGGTCGGTTTTCTTCCCGGCAATTTTAGGTTTGGGTATGGCCCTTATAGTAAACCGGACTTTCCCGGGGCGCTGGCTTGCCCGGGCCGCTGTAATCTTGCCATGGGCAATGCCGCGGGCCCTAACAGCACTTGCCTGGTCATGGATTTTTGATACCAGTTACGGCGTTTTGAATGGTGGCCTGATGCGTCTGGGGATTATTCAGGAGTCGATATCGTGGCTTGGAAACGGGCAGCTGGCTATGTTTTCGCTTATCTTTACAAGCACGTGGAAGACTTCGTCTTTCGTAGCCCTAATCCTGCTTGCCGGCCTGCAGTCAATACCAAAGCAGCTTTACGAAGCTGGCACTGTTGATGGCGCGACAGGGTTTCAGGCTTTTCGCTATATTACTTTACCCCAGCTTAAATCTTCATTTCTCATAGCTCTTATCTTCCGGACTATTGTAGCAATTCAGGTATTTGATACCCCTTACGCCCTAACGACGGGTGGTCCGGGAACTGCAACTGAGCCGTTAAGTCTCTATATTTACCGAGTAACTCTTAATCATCTCAACTTTGGTTATGGCTCGGCGCTTGCTTTGTTCATGATAACCATGACCCTGATGATTACGGTATTTTACATAACGATTCTTGGTGAACGAGGATGATGAAGACATTAAAAGGAGAATTTTCGAGGAGGAATAACTGTGCGCAGAACTGACTTCAATTCCAAACTGGAGGCTACGGGATTTTATATAGTAGTGGTTTTTCTATTATTTTACTCGTTTTTTCCTGCTTTGTGGTTACTTTTGACCTCCCTGAAAAGAACAAGACAGATAATTCACGTTCCAATAGAATTTTTGCCCGACCCGATCATATTTTCCCAATACCAGGATGTTTTCTCAAAAGCCCCGTTTGGTCGTTTTATCCTGAATAGCGTTATTGTTTCTCTTGGATCTACCCTCCTATGCATATTTATTGCAACTCTGGCGAGTTATGCCCTGGCTCGATTGCAGGTACCTGGAAAAAACGTCTTTCTCGTTAGCTTTTTGTTGATATCAACTTTCCCCCTTATTGCTTTGATGGTTCCTCTTTTCAAAATTTTTCGAGAGCTAAGCTTGCTCAACTCTTACTGGACATTGATTTTACCCTACACTGTTTTCTCCCTACCGATATCCATATGGATTCTTACTACTTTCTTCAGAGAGATTCCGGAAGATCTTGAAGAAGCAGCACGTATTGACGGGTGTTCCAGAGTTGGTGCTTTGGTTCGAGTGATATTCCCTCTTGCCGCGCCCGGAGTGGCCACGGCGGCTATGATTAGCTTTGTCAATTCCTGGAACGAATTTACTCTGGCATTTTCCCTGATGTCTGAAAGATCAATGTACACACTTCCTGTTGGTATTACTTATCTCAAAGACCAATACGCCGTACCGTGGGGCCTTATCTCTTCGGGGATCATCATAGCTATAGTTCCTCTAATTATTCTAATTATCTTCTTCCAGAAAAAGTTGATTAGTGGGTTGACTGCAGGAGCAATCAAAGGTTAAAGGAGTCAAAATGAGAGATCCGGTAAAGGAAGTAGCAGATTTTGAAGTCAGTGATGGAGTATTAAAACTTTTATGCCAAAATGAAAGCGGTGAACACCTTCCCGTTCAAATAATAAACTACGGTTCAGGAGTTATTCGATTCGCCGCGGGAAAAACAGAAACCGATGATGAGTTCTCGCTCATACAGATACCGGACTGCTGGACTAGCCGACCGCCTGAACTGTCGGAGAAGAAGAATTTACTGATCTTTGAGAGCGACAATATGAAAGTCGAGATATCCAGGAAACCATTTCGATTCCGAATTCTGGATAAAAGGAAAAACTACAGAGAAATGTGGGCACAGGCGGAAGACGATCTTAATGTTGGAGGGCAGCGGTTGGTTGAGCCTTTGAGTCTACACAGGAAAGAAGGGTCAGTTAGTGCGATCAGTGACTCTTACTCGCTTGCCAACGATGAGAAAATATTTGGCTTTGGAGAGAAATTTACCGCTTTTAATAAAGTAGGACAAAGAATTAGATCTTGGGTGACTGATGCCCACGGGACGGGAACAAGTCGATCCTATATGGAAGCCCCGTTTTTTTTAAGTAGTTTGGGGTACGGAGTATTCTTCAATACCACTGCCAGAATGGTCCACGAGGTCGGTTTCCCGGAGGTATCTTCCGGCTCCTATCGGGTAGAGTTAAGTGACTCCAGAATGGATTACTTCTTTTTCTACGGTCCGGAACCCAAAGAAGTGTTAAAAAAATATACTGCGCTTACGGGCCGGCCCGAGGTTCCTCCGGCCTGGACTTTTGGGCTATGGATGTGTCGTTGTTTTTACGATGATGGTGAGGAACTGCTGGAAGTTGCCCGGAAGTTGAGAGAAAAAGATATTTCCGCGGACGTAATGAATTTTGACGCCCGAACCTGGTTAAAACCTGGCCATCAAACTAACTTTAAGTGGGATCCGGATAGATATGAAAATCCGGTAGAGGTTATGGAAGAACTCGACGAGCGTGGTTTTAAATCCTGCTTCTGGGAAAACCCTTACGTTTCGAACAAGACAGAACTCTTTGAAGAGGGAAAGGAGTCGGGCTATTTCCTGACCGATGAAGCGGGAGAGGTCGTAAAGATAAAGTGGATACCGGAAGAATACGAGGATTTTCCCTCCACCGAACCGAGCGGAATAGTGGATTTCACGAACCCTGAAGCCCGAGAGTGGTGGAAGGACCAGCACAAGGAACTTATACGGATGGGAGCCGACGCCTTTAAAACCGATTTTGGGGATATGGTGCCAGAAAATTCCCGCTCCGCAGCAGGTATTACAGGAGACAAGTTACACAACCTTTACCCGCTGCTTTTCGTCGATACTGTTTTTGAGGCACTGCAAGACCAGGGAAAGGAAGGGGTTGTATGGGATAGACCTGGTTGGTCGGGGACTCAGAAATATCCGATAAAATGGGGCGGTGATCCGCAGACCACTTATCGAGCAATGGCGCAGAGTCTTCGTGGTGGGTTGAGCGCTGGACTTAGCGGTCTTAGCTTCTGGAGTCACGATATTGGGGGTTTCTATGGAGATAAACCGGACCCCAGGCTCTATATTCGCTGGGCCCAGTTCGGATTGCTCAGCTCCCATTCACGCTGTCATGGTACGACACCACGGGAGCCATGGGAATACGGTGAAGAGGCTTTAGCAATATTTAAGAAATTCAACGACCTGAGATATCGGTTATTGCCCTATATTTACTCCGAGGCTCATAAATCAGCCGAAAACGGTCTACCGCTCATGAGACCCTTGCTATTGGAGTACCCGGACGAGACCCAGGCCTATCATGCCGACCTGCAATATTTG
This sequence comes from Candidatus Bipolaricaulota bacterium, assembly GCA_018335015.1. Lineage (GTDB taxonomy): Bacteria > Bipolaricaulota > Bipolaricaulia > M55B111 > M55B111 > JAGXLP01. The sequence continues at coordinate 2,525 of JAGXKX010000074.1, read as the reverse complement.
TTTGGACGGGACCTTCTGGTTGCTCCAATGTTCAGTGATGGGAATCATCGTGAAGTTTATCTACCGGATGAACTTTGGTACGACTACTGGGAAGATCAAGAATACGGTGGAAAACAAACCATCGAGGCCGTAGCCCCTCTGGACGAGGTGCCTCTTTTCGTTCGGGCGGGATCAATTCTTCCTCTTGCCGAGTTACAGAATAGGATTGGGGATAAGATGGTTCGCCCGAGCCAGGTAGACATTTATCTGGGGAAAGACGGTAGTAGGGACCTGATAAATGATGATGGTTTTGGCCGTTTAAAAGTAAGACAGAGAGAAGATGAGGTTGTTTTCCAGTTCGATGTGATAAATGGCGATCCGCTAAAAGAGTCTCTAAAAATTGAATTTCACCATCTGTACTGGAAACCAAAGAAAGTTTTTCTGGTTGATGAGGGTAAAAGAGGGGGAGAATTGGATTGGACTTATAAAAAGGAACAAAATAAGTTATCTATGAAGGTGAAGACTGAGAATTCAATTGAGATCCAGGTACAGAAAATGTCCTAAGAGGACCGTTAAAGCAAAGGGATAACATCTCTGTCTAATCAATTCTATACGACAAGGTATTCTGGCGTTAATTGACTGGATTACTTTTCTGACAATTGTGGAGGTAAAAATTGCCAATATTTGAAACTGATAATCAGCGTGAGATAGAACCTGTAAAAGTTGGGTTGGTCGGCGTGGCGCAAGCCTCTTTCTCGGACGATAAATACACAATTTACGAGGATTCCAAGAAGGGGCTGGAGGCATTAAGCTGTCAGTGGAATTTCGATCTTCTACCGCAAGAGGAATTACTGATTGAGAAGTCGGATGCGGTAAGTGCAACTAAGAAAATGAATGAAACCGAAGTAGACTTATTGATTGTTCAGAATAGTTCTTTTGCTTCCGGTGATCTAATTCCGCTACTTGCGGAGATTGATGGGGATCTTCTGTTATGGGGACTGCCGGAAACGGAAAAAGGCGGACCTTTACCCCTGAATTCCTTCTGTGGGACAAATATGTATATGAACGTTCTTCGAGAAAGCGGCCAGAGCCTTCCACCCGGAAGCTGGCTCTACGGAATGCCCGATTCAGACCACTTCCAGGACGCCTTAGAAATGGCTATTAAAACCACCCGGACTATCAAAAATCTGGAGGGTTCCAGAATAGGCCTGATAATAGATCCAGCACCCGGCTTTCACGGACTGGAGTTTAATGCTTCGCGACTGAAAGATATTTTTGGAGTAGAGGTCGTAAGATTTAACGACTATTCGGAATTTATGCAAATGGCGGATTCATTTTCCGAGGAAAATGTTAAACCGGTGATGAATTCATTTAAGTCGGAGGCGGCGCAAGAAACGTGTTCTGGAGAAACTTTAAGAAAATCTGCTCGTATGTATATGGCGATGAAGGAGATAGCGGCTAAATATGAGCTGAATGCTTTCGCTCCACGATGCTGGCCCGAGCTTCAGGACGAGTACGGTGTCTGGCCCTGTTCCGCTAATTCACAAATGACCGAGGAAGGCCTGATGAGTGCCTGTGAGGGTGACGTTCTGGGAGCAATATCTATGATGGCCCTGTACTATATGGAAGAAAAGCCACCGATGATTATGGACCTTTCGGACGTGGACTTCTCCGATGGAACAGTACAGTTCTGGCACTGCGGTAATGCCCCGAGTTCGTTTGCTTACCAGGGCAAATACGAGGAGACGGATCACTTCAACCATCCCGGTATGGGTTGCGTTCGGGATATGATTATTAAACCTCAGAAAGCCACGGCGATAAGGTTATCAGGGGATGGACCGGAAGGATTCGTTCTGGAGGGGGAATTCCTCAAACCGGAAAAGGCCAGCTTTGATGGGTCGCGTGGCTGGTTTGGAAATTTTTCCGTCAACGGGAAGGAAGTCGATCTTCCCGATTTACTAGAGACTATAATGGGTCATGGCCTGGAACATCATTATACTTTTGTGCCCGGACATGTCCGTCCAGCATTACGGAGATTGTTTGATCAACTTGGAGTAGAAAAACTCGATCCCAGGGAATCACTGCTTCAAGATTAACCAGGCTTAATCGGAAGGTTCGTGTCGTGTTTGTCTTCGGTATAAGGTTCCGGCTACTGAGCCTGTAAGGCTGCTCAGGGAACATTGTATGCCCCGAGCTTTATCGTCGGGAGTCTTCCGTGGCCACTCCTTTTCTGAAGATTGTAGGCCAAATAAGACCTTTGCTCTCTCTAAATCGGTAGGGCGATAGCAAGGTATTCAGCTGGAGTTGTTTTGAGTTTGAAGTGAGGAAATGAAATACAATGAGCGATTACAGAAGGAAAAGTCATTCATGAAAAGAGCAATTACGACTTCAAAGAGGGCAGAAGAAATTGATCATCTATTGAGCCTGCCCAGGGAAAATTTGCTCGATAAAGCGGACGGAAGGCTCAAAGTAGTGCCCGGTCTGGACGAACTGTATCAACATCTTGCTCGATCGATACTAAAAGAAATCGAGTTCAATAATAAGAA
>JAGXKX010000073.1 GCA_018335015.1 Candidatus Bipolaricaulota bacterium | reverse complement strand
CGGGAAGCCCGGGGGTCGTATCGATCTAACTCTTAAAGCTTAGCAATAGAGGTAGTCCGGCAACCAGGTAAGGTAAAGGAATCCAGTAGGGAAAAAATGAAGTCAACCTCATAAATTAAGTTTAGCTTTCATACGACGATGAAATATTCGACGGAGAATTACATTTTCCAGTTAATTTCGATTTCTTCTGTCGCTTATAAAACTATATAGGAAATAAACAAAACAAATCTCTACATAACACGTTCCCGGTCCGAATATCGTAATCCGAGCCGGAACCGTCTGTGTATCCGTAAGAACCAGGTTTTTGAACTCATTAACCTGGCAAAGTATAATCTATTGATAGAGGGTAATAATATTCTTATCCACGAAATACGACGGTGATATTATGGATATCAGAGAGGGAGAAAAAGTATCCGGAGTCGTCGAGGAGTTAAGTGACGAGGGATACACGGTAGCTCTTTGTAACGATATTACGGGGTTCGTTCCCAAAGATAACCTGACTAACGAGGTGGAATCATCCAGCCTGGAAAAAGGTTCTGAGGTGAAGGTCCGGGTAAATGAAAAAACGGAAGACGGCTCGCTGAAACTGACAATTACCAAACTCTTTGCCAGGGATAAATTCCAGCAGAAACCGGACAAATATCTTGAAAATTTATCTTACGAGAAAAACAATGGGGGTGAAAAGTCGCCCGAGCCAAAAATTGCCGAGGAATTCCAGGAATGGCTAACGGAGGTAGAAGATACTTTCGAAGAGATCAAACAAAACCGGAAGGAGAGGCTAAACGAGGATTTCTGGACTGTTTAATTACAAGTTAAGGAGGGGTAATATGTCGAGGGGTAAAGTCGAAATAGATGATGATCGCTGTAAGGGGTGTGGGCTATGCATCGAGGCCTGTCCACAGGACGTCCTCGAGTTTTCCGATGATTTTAACTCCAGCGGGTATAACTACGTAACACCGGAAAATCCTGAAGACTGCATAGGTTGTGGTTTCTGTGGCAAAGTCTGTCCCGATGTAGCTATAACGGTTTACAAATTACAAAAGGAGGGCGTCTAATGGGCGAAAAGAAGCTCATGAGGGGCAACGAAGCGATAGCGGAAGCGGCAATACGGGCCGGCTGCAGGAACTACTTTGCTTACCCGATAACTCCACAGGCAGAACTTTTACAGTGGATGGCCGAATACATGCCGAAACAGGAAAACGGAACTTTTCTCCAGGCTGAGAGCGAAATAGGGGCCATAAGCATGGTTTACGGGGCAGCTTCCACCGGGGAAAGAACCATGACTTCCTCCAGCAGCCCGGGGATAAGCTTAAAACAGGAAGGAATTTCTTACCTGGCGGGGTCCGAACTTCCCGCAGTTATAGTAAACATAATGAGAGGTGGGCCGGGACTGGGAAATATTCAGCCAGCTCAGGGAGATTATTTTCAGGCTACGAAAGGAGGGGGTCACGGAGATTACCGACTGATAGTCCTCGCCCCGTCTACGGTGCCTGAAGCAGCAGAGCTGACGTTTGAAGCCTTCAACCTTGCCGACGAGTATAGAAACCCGGTTATCCTTCTCGCCGACGGCATGATAGGCCAGATGATGGAACCGGTTGAATTGCCGTCTCCTGTCGATACTTCCGACCTTCCGACCAAACCATGGGCTACTACAGGTAAGGACGGCCGTGACGCCAATACCATCAGAAGTTTCGCCATGGGCGCGGAGGCACTTAAATCGATTAACCAGGGACTTCAGGAGAAATACGACAACATCAAAGAGGCGGAAACCAGATACGAAGAAGTCGGCGTGGACAATCCCGACATCCTTTTGGTTGCGTTTGGAACCGTAGCCAGAATAGCCAGATCGACCAGAAGATTGGCGGGGGAGCAGGGAATTAACTTAGGAATTTTCCGCCCGATCACTCTCTGGCCTTTTCCGGGGAATCGACTCGCTGAACTTAGCAAGAAAGTAGACACGGTTCTTACGGTGGAGATGAACTTCGGCCAAATGGTCGAAGACGTCAGACTATCCGTTGATTCCGATATCAATACACCCTTCTACGGAGAGCAGGGTGGAGTAGTACCCGATCCCAGCAGAATCCTGCAGGAGGTAAAGAAATATGTCTGAGGAAGCGATAGCCGAAAATACCGCGAAAATGAAAAAAGTTTTCGATAGTCCCGAGAGTTTAAACGACCAACATTTTAGCTATTGTCCGGGCTGTCACCACGGGGTAATAAACAGGCTGATTGCGGAAGCAATCGACGAGCTTGGCATCCAGGACACCACCGTGGGAACGGCACCGGTGGGTTGTTCCGTTTTTCTTTATAAGTGGTTCGATATAGACGTCATTCAGCCCGCCCACGGCCGGGTCTCCGCTGTTGCCACCGGAGCAAAAAGAGCCAGACCCGACCTAACAGTATTTGCCTACCAGGGAGACGGCGACTTCGCTTCAATCGGGACCAATAATTCGACCCACGCTGCCAATCGCGGTGAAAACATCACGACCTTCTTTATCAACAATACGCTTTACGGGATGACCGGAGGGGAAATGGCACCGACTACGTTGATTGGCCAGAAGACCACTACTTCTCCCCACGGGAGATCGGCCAAAGATTACGGGTACCCGATAAAGATGTCCGAAATGCTGGCCGAACTGGACGGACCAACTTACATTACCCGACAGGCGGTATACGACCCGAAAAGAATAGACAGGGCCAAGGCAGCGATCAAAAAGGCGTTCAGGATTCAAATGGAGGACGAGGGATACTCCCTGGTTGAGTTCCTATCTGCCTGTCCTATTAACTGGGGTATGGATCCGGCGGAAGCGAACGATAGAATAAAAAAAGAAGTTGAAGAAGTCTACCCTCTCGGCGATATAATCGAGAGGGGCTGAGGGGGTTAAAATGGAACAATATTCGACTATAGTATCGGGTTTCGGAGGACAGGGTGTCATATTAACGGGGAAGATAATTGCCAGGACTGGCATGGAAGAGGGCCTGGAGGTGACCTGGCTACCTTCTTATGGGCCGGAGATGCGCGGGGGTACAGCAAACTGCACGGCGATCATTTCGTCTGAACTCATCGGATCTCCGGTGGTAAACGAGCCTTCCTCTTTGATAGCGCTCAATAAACCATCTCTGGACAAATTTGGACCCAGCGTCCAGAAAGACGGTGTGATAATACTAAACAGTTCACTAATCGACGATTTTTCGGTAGTCGGATCCCGTAACGCAGTTCCAATACCGGTCAACGAAATCGCAAAGGACCTCGGAAACCAGAAAGTCATAAACATGGTCGCTCTCGGAGGTTGGTCGAACGTAACCGGAAAATTATCCCTTTCGTCGTTGAAAAACGGAATGAAACTGATCTTGGAAGAATCCGGCAAAGAAAAATTCGTCGGAATCAACGAAAAAGCCCTGGAAAAAGGATACGAGGCGGCTAAAGAAGGAGTTAAGGCGTCCAGTGTCTAACCATATGATTTCGGACGAGGGGGAAAACCTGGTCGAAGAGACTCTCGAAATAACCCAGGTTTTCTCAGGTGACCTACTGGAATTAACGGTCAACACGGTTCGAAGCGCCAGCGGTTCAAAGGCAAAGAGGGAAGTAGTTCACCATCCGGGTGGAGTTGTTATATTGCCGGTACTATCGGGAGACCAGGGAGAAGAAGTTCTCCTCGTTAGGCAGTACAGAGAGCCGGCCGGAAAACCTCTCTGGGAACTCCCGGCCGGAACACTGGAAGAGGGTGAAACCGAAAAGGAATGTGCCCGGCGAGAGTTGATCGAAGAAACTAAATACAGTCCGAGTAATCTGGAGAAAAAAGTCGAGCTTTTTACCTCTCCCGGATACACTGACGAGATCCTTACACTCTACCTGGCAACCGGACTGGAAAAATTAGGGCCTTCAGAAGAGGTAGAGACCCCGGAGGACGAAAACCTGATCGTCGAAAGTTTTCCGACTGAGGAATTAATTGAAATGGCGAGGAAAGGTAAGATTACCGACGGTAAGACGCTGGCAGGCCTATTCTTTTTGACTCATTGATGAAAAACACCCCGCCGGCCGGCGGATACTGTAGAGAATCCAGTGTAAAACTAATTTTCAGCTTTCACGGGTAAAACTCTACACCTTCATGTCGGCGGAGTGTGGGTATTTATTTCCAACCATCTTGGCTCGATAACCACCCGTGGATATCCGCAGCGGCGGTTTTTCCCGCTCCCATGGCCCTTATTACCGTGGCGGCACCGGTAACGATGTCTCCACCCGCCCAGACTCCCTCTCTCGTAGTGCGCCCACTGGCATTCGCTTTTATTGTGCCCCGGTCCCTGGTCTCCAGTCCATCCGTCGTCCGCGGTATCAGGGGGTGAGGAGAATTTCCTATCGCTATAATTACGTTGTCTACTGGGATATCAAATTCCGAGCCTTCCTTTGGTATGGGTCTGGGGCGACCTGATTCGTCCGGCTCACCGAGTTCCATCTTCACGCACTCCACTTTCTCTACCCTGCCGTTATCACCCTTAAACCTGGTCGGGTTTCGGAGCAGCCGAAAATCTATTCCTTCTTCTCTGGCGTGCTGAATTTCTTCGTCCCTGGCAGGCATCTGGGCCTCGGATCTCCGATATATGACTATCGAAGAATCCGCTCCAAGCCTCAGCGCAGTCCTGGCCGAATCCATTGCTACATTACCCCCGCCAATAGTAGCAACTCTCTTTCCTACCTTTACCGGCGTGTCGTACTCGGGGAATTTGAAAGCCCTCATCAAGTTAACGCGGGTTAGGAATTCGTTTGCGGAGTAGATTCCGTTGAGGTTTTCACCGGGTAAGTCGAGAAAGTAGGGCAACCCGGCACCAGTACCCAGGAATACTGCATCGTATTTATCAACCCGGTCCCCTTCCAGCAAATCGTCGACCGTAAAGAGGCGACCAACTACAGTATTGGGTTCAATTTCTACACCCATTTCCCTTAAATTATCGACTTCCCTTTCGACGACCTCGTTGGGTAGCCGGAACTCTGGGATACCGTAGACCAGTACCCCGCCCGACTGGTGAAACTGTTCGAAGACAGTCACCTCATAACCCAGCTTACGCAAATCCGAGGCAGCAGTTAGTCCGGCGGGACCCGAGCCCACAATAGCTATCTTCCCCTCCCGCGAGGCCTCTACCGCGTTATCTACCGAACCATGATCCCGCTCCCAATCAGCGGCAAATCTTTCCAGCCTGCCGATCGAAACCGGTTCAAAACTCTCCCCCAGGGTGCAGACTTCCTGACATTGCTCCTCCTGAGGGCATACTCTTCCACAAACGGCCGGGAGATTGTTGGATTCCTTTATCGTATTTATCGAGCCCTGGAAATCCTCGCGTTTTAGCTGATCAATAAACTTCGGGATATCGATACCGACGGGACAACCTTCTATACAGGGAGCGGGATCGCACTGAAGACATCTTTCCGCTTCCTCCAGCGCGGCTTCCCTGACATAGCCCAGCGGAACCTCGTCAAAATTCTCCACCCGATCCGACGGGTCCTGCTGGGGCATGGGAACCGATTCTTCTTTTAGGCTCACTTCGACTCACCTTCGAGAAATTGGTCTAGCGCGCATTCTTCCTCTTCTTCGTATATATCAGTCCTCTGTGCCAGTAAATCGAAATCGACGGCCGATCCTGGGAACTCCGGGCCGTCCACGCAGGCAAACCTGGCTTCCCCGTCCACCTCTACCCTACAACCGCCACACATACCTGTTCCGTCGACCATTACTGTATTAAGGCTAACTACAAGCTCCGTATCGAATTCTTCCGCGACTTCCTGACAGACCTTCATCATCATTACCGGCCCGATTGCCCAGGACTTGTCGATATTTTTACTTTCAAGTACGTCTCTGAAGGCATCGCTGGTAAAACCCTTCCTGCCAGCTGATCCGTCGTCCGTTGTTACTATAACTTCATCACTAACCCCAGCGATCCTGTCCTGAAAAAATAATTTGTCCGCCGATTGAGCACCTATAATCGATATCACATGATTTCCCGCTTCGCTAAGAGCCCTGGCTATAGGATAGATCAGGGCGATACCAACTCCGCCACCTATTACTGCCACGGTTCCATAATTTTCTATTTCCGACGGATTACCCAGCGGTCCGGCAAGATCGTGGATTGCCTCCCCTTTGGAAAATTCCTGGTTGAGCTCTATTGTGGATTTACCGGCTGATTGAACCACTATAGTGATCGTTCCTTCTTCAAGGTTGGTATCGGCAATGGTGAGGGGAATTCTTTCTCCTTTTTCGTGCAACCGCAGTATTACAAATTGCCCCGGATCGCTGGCTTCTGCAATCAGCGGAGCTTCCAGTTCGTATTCCCACACGCCGTCACCGACTTTCGTTTTTTCGATAATTTTTCGCATATTCTCCCCTGTTTCGTTATGTATAGGTTAAGTTAAACAATAAATTGTAAACTTACTGAACATTTCTCTTACAGCATTCTGTAGATTTTCTGAAAGAATAATACCTGAGATAAGTAGCCATGAAAAGTAGGATCGCGAAGGAGTTATTTATCCTCATCTCTTTCACCATTGTCGTGCATCGCTGCCAAGTACTCCCCCCCTGACTCTTCCATGGCAACTTATTTAACCTCTAAATCCGTTAAGCAGACAAAATTCCGGCGCCAGAAAGGGCAAGGTGTTTGAAATCACGATGTAGTCATTGCTTAAAATCTACACCTCACTTTCGAATAGTGGTTAAAGAGCTGGATTTTAGTTATTCGAAAAAGTAGGATCCGCCCAGGACTTCGCATTAAGGTACAGGTATGGCGAAAAAAACTGCGCGGAAGGAGGCTAAACCGGCGCAGCAAAACACCATACCGCTTTGTGCCCAGGCGGACCCGTGGTGGGTATATTCTTTTTAACCTAGCCTATAATTATCTTCGAAAATATTATAACTACTTCCCAATAAAAAATCCAGACCTTTTTCGTCCCATTTTCGAATCTTTTTGCCTTCGGTCCGAATAAGTTTCCCAATTTGATTTATCGGGCCGATCGGGTTACCTTATTATGGATTTCAATGACGAATAAGGACTTGTTAAAAGACATAATTATTACGCTTGGAGTGTGCGGGGAAAGAACCGCTTACAAGAGCGTTAACCTCGTTGAACGGATGAGACAGCTTGGGGCAAAAGTCCGGGTTGTTCTCAACGAGGAGGCAAAAAAGTACGTCACTCCCCAAACATTAGAACAAGTTTCCGGCGAAGATGTCACAGTAACTCCCTCTTCTTCCAGCAGCGACCCGATAGTTCAATCCTCATTAGCGACCGACTGTGACGTAACCATAATAGCTCCCGCCTCTTTCAGCTTCATCGGAAAATTGGCGTCGGGGCTGGGTTCCGAACCGTTAACAAAACTGGTTTCCGGGTCAAATAATCCCGTATTACTAGCTCCGTCCATGAATCGCGACCTATATTCCAGCGATACTTTCCGCTCCTACTTAAACCAAATAAAGGGAAGCGGTTTCCATATTGTGGATCCTAAAACCTGGGAACTTGAGGTTAGGTCGGACCGGGAAGCCCCCTTAACTATAGATACCAGTCAGATAATCTCGAAAGTTAGGGATGTCCTTAAAGAAGACCAACTGCTGGAAAATAAAAGAATTCTCGTTACTTCGGGGCCCACCAGGGACTTATTTAGCCAGCCCAGCTATACCGGAGGAGCAACAAATAGCTCCCTGGGCTATAGCCTGAGCGAACAGGCACGGCAAATGGGTGGAGAAGTAACCCTGGTCAGTGGCCCCACGGAACAGATTCCTCCCACCGGAGTAGGGGTGGTATGGACCAGATCCGTGGTGGAGCTCGACGAACTATTGACCGCGGAATTTACCGAATACGACCTGATCCTGATGGCAAGTTCTGCCTCGGATTGGCACCCGGAACTTAATCCGAATATTTTTAAAGAAGAAAAGACGAAAAGGCTCGATCTTGATATACCCGAAACGCCCGATTTAGCGAGGAAGCTGGGTAGGTTGAAGGATGAAAACCAGGTACTGGTAGAGTTCCAAATTGACCCGGAAAACGGAAAGGGCAGAACGCGCGAATCGCTGGTGGAAAACGGTATAGATGCCCTTTTCTTACTTGGGTGTGACGAAGGGGAGAAAGTGAGAAAAGACCTTTTCACGGGATCTTTTCTCTTCAAATCAGGAGGGGGAGAAAAAGTTCAGGCGGCCACAGGATCAAGATTTTCCCGGGAAATCTTGAGGAAAGTTGG
>JAGXKX010000072.1:7100-8267 GCA_018335015.1 Candidatus Bipolaricaulota bacterium | reverse complement strand
GAAATTATAAATACAATGTACCCGCTTACTTCGACGAGGGGACCCAGAAGTTCGAAAATGAAGAAGAAAGGAAGCCCCAGAAGACCTATTGACCCGTATTTAGGGTTACCGATAATTTTCCAGTTATGAGTTAAAGCTTCTGCCAGGCCTCTCTGCCAGCGGTTTCTCTGTCGCGATAATACGCTCATGGACGATGGAACCTGGGTCCAGCAGACCGGGTCCGGAATGAAAGTTATAGTGTAATCCTCTTTCCTTTCCCGCATGTACTTATGCAGTCTAACGACCAGGTCCATGTCCTCGCCCACGGTATCGGTTCGGTACCCCCCAATATTTTTGACGAGGTCCGTCTGAAATAGCCCGAAAGCACCGGAAATAATTGGCAGGCTATTTAGCCTGCTCCACCCCGTTCGTCCGAAGAGAAAAGCCCGGATATATTCCATAACTTGAATTGAGGGGAGTAACCTGGATGGGGTTCTTGCTTCTGTGACCTTGGAGCCCTTTATCTCGCAGCCGTTTGAAACTCTTACGATACCACCTATTCCAACTACATTTGTATCTTTGGTCAAGTATGGTTCGACCAGCCGGTAAAGTGATCCCTTTTCAACTAGACTATCAGCGTCTATAGCCAGAAATAAATCAGAGCGCGAGTAGTTCAGTCCCGCGTTCAGGGCGTCCGCTTTGCCCCCGTTTTCTTTGTCAACGACGAGAATTCTTTCGTCCGACACGGACTTGTATACTTCGCTTACGTCTTCTGATTCGACGGCGTTTTGCGGTTCCCTCGCTACGGGAATAAGCCTAAACTTTTCCTTGATTTCCTTTAACGTATCGTCCGTTGAGCCATCGTTAACCACGATAAGTTCGAGATTAGGATAGTCCAGTTTCTGGAGCGAGGATAAGCTGGAACTTATGGTCTCCTGTTCGTTGTAGGCGGGGACAAGAATAGCGACGGCCGGCGCCAGCTCGCAGGATTCTCCCTGGCAGATATCCACTGTTCTCCTCTTGTTATGGTAGCGAACCTCTAGCCCGGAAAGTCCTAGGAGGAACAGGTAACCGGTATTTATCGTGAAGAAGTAAAGCAAAACGAGCGAGTTGTAAATCAAGACGAAGCCAGCCAATATCTCGTTTGATAAACTCATGGTCTGCTGTTTTTATTCACTTTTTATTCAC
>JAGXKX010000072.1:0-7090 GCA_018335015.1 Candidatus Bipolaricaulota bacterium | reverse complement strand
TTCACTTCTGATAGGATTCGAATATTGCCTCCCGGGCCAGTCTTCTGTTTTCGCTCCAGTGATTTCCGATGGCTTTTCGCCCCTCTTCCCCGAAACGGGAAAGCGAGATAAAGGCCGCCAGCCGGACTTCAAAATCGTCGTCAGTGGCGAGTTCGTTCAGCGTATCTATGGAATCTTCGTGGAAAATCTCTCCCAGGCTTCTGGCTGAAGCCTCCCGAACCCCTGGCTCGCCGTCTTCGCTGGTTTGTTTTAAGAGAGGTAAAGCTTCTAGACCACCAACTCTTCCCAGTGATTCAGCGACGTTTTTTCTGACCCGACTATCTTCGTCGTCCGATAAATTGCTCAAGAGAGGAAGGAATTCCTGTTTGTCCGGTTGTCCGAGCAAAGTCGCCCCCGCCCTTCGGAGTCGGTGTTTTTTGGAGTTAACAAGTGGGCGTAAAAATCTTTTTCCCGGCTTCAAAGCAAGGAGTTTTATTACCAGAAATGGATCCAGTTCTTCGGTAAAACTTTCGAAAAGCTCGACCGGATCAAGCTCGGAGACCTCTTCCAGGGAACTCAAAGAGTCGAGAGCAATTAACCTCACCTCGTGACTCGAATCGTAAATGAGGGAGGTAAATTTGTCCTCTAAGTCGGCAGGGGAAAGGTGCTTTAACCTGTGAAGGGCCTGGGCCCTTCTCCACCAGGCTCGACCGAAAAGGTCGGTTTTGTCTTTATCGTAAAACCCGGCCCACTGGTAGATATCTACAGTTTGTTTCAAGCTCAATTTGGCCTCCCTTAAAACTTCGAGAAAGTCGTCCCGGGGATCGTAAAGGGTGCCGCTAACTCCCGATAAATTCTCGCCAACCGAACTAATATTATCTCCTTTTAAAGATCCAGCCCACGCTTCCCTAAATTTCTTGCGGCCTTTTTTCACCTTCCAATTGAAGAAAACAGCTAAGGCGTATACGACAATCGCCAGAAGTAGCAGTAAACTGAAAGCTACGACAATAGGTGTCACGAAAGAACCAAGAATTAACTGAAGGTTTTGAAGTAATTCTATCATTTAACTAATGCCCTGTTTTGGCAAGGACCAACCAGGCTAGCTGGTTATCCAAGCTTGGTTAATTCTTCCTTTAGAATTTCGTAGTGCTCCCTTTCGTTGGCGGCGAGATAGCCCATTAGCCTTCTTACCTCCCTGTCTTCGAACTCGCCGACTAAATCGCTGTAAAACTTCTCGGACTCGCGCTCCGTTTCAAGAGCCTTTTCGATGAGTTGCTGGGGGGTGGCATCCTGGGGGATTTCCGACATAACCTCTATGTCAGAGCGCTCAGGGAGCGGAATTTCGTCTTCAGGAAAGAAATCATCAAATATACTCGAGAAATTATCCTCGTGTTCTTCTTCCTGGGCTACAAGTTTTTCTATTTTCTGCTTCGTTTCCTCGGGAAGGTCTTTCTCGAGCAGGGTCCGGTAGGTCTCAGCGGACTCGATTTCGGTTTTTATCGCTCTCGCCAGCAACCGTTGGAGGGTTACCTCGCCATTGATGGTATCGAACGTCTCCGGTTCTTTTTCTTCACTCAAAATTTGCCTCCTGACCGTTTATTATAATACTACCACTCTATACTAAGGTAGATTACAATAACAATAAACTGTTCGATGTAACTTTTAAGGACGTGCTAAAGGTTTGAATGCCCCCACGACCGTGATTTATGTTCGGGCCGGAAATACTACAAACAGGGTAAGCAATTTACGATGAAAAGGGTAGGAATGGAGAAAGAACGCTTCGAAGAAATAGACTTCGTCCGGGGGCTGGCGGTCGTATTTATGATCGCCTACCACGCAATGTTCGATCTCCGCATTGCTGGTTTCCTGGACCTGCAAATCGGATCATTTCCGTTTGAAGTGTTCGCGAACGTAACGGCGGGTACATTTTTTTCCGTTGTCGGAATTTCGCTTTATATTAGCTTCTCTCGGACGAAAAAAGAGGGTTACGGCAAGAACTATCGCCTGAAAAAATACTCAGTTAGGGGGATAAAGTTACTCGGGTGGGGAGCGACCGTTACGGTTATTACCTATTTTCTTTTCCCGGACATGGTTATCCTGTTCGGAGCACTGCATTTCATAGGAGTATCGGTAATGCTTGGTTACGGGGCACTCGAATTAACCAAGGGTTGGAAGAAATTCTACAGATTTACTTTTTTGATAACGATAATTACGGCTGTTTTCTTAATAAGCGGGTCGGTTCGGAACCTTCGGGTAGATAATCCTATCTTCCTGTGGTTGGGTATAGTTCCGCACGAATTTCAGTCCCTCGATTATTTTCCTATTTTGCCCTGGTTCGGACTCGTAGTTTCTGGGTTGATCCTGGGAGAAGTCCTCTATCCTCGTGGTTCGAGAAGATGGGAGTTCTATAGAATAGGAAATTCCCCGCTGGAATTACTGGGTCGTCACGCACTGGTAGTTTATTTCTTTCACCAACCGCTCATCTATCTAAGTATCTATCTCTTCGCCCTTTTTTCAAACCTGAACGAAAGTGGGCTAATTGCTCCGTCTGTTGATCTCTTATCCTGGTTGAGCGGTGGCTAACAAATCTGTAGGTTCTCGACGAATAACCCACGAGTTGAGCTGTGCCTGACCGGTTAGTCCCCATAAATGTTGGGCTAAAATTAATTGTAACCTTCACAATTAGTCTGTTGTAAGTTGTCTGGTTTTTAGAATTGTGGTATTTTTGATTGGAAGACGAGGTGGTAACATGGAAAACTCGCTATCCGAAAATGTATACAAGGAAAGGAAAACCAACCGAGAGGAGGACATAAGGGGTCCTTACTTTCGTGATCAGACGGCGATTATTCATTCTCTTCCCTTCCGGAGACTTAAGAACAAAACCCAGGTATTCTTCGCCCCCGAAAACGACCATATCTGCACGCGGATTGAACACGTGCTTCACGTCTCGACCATATCAGCGACTATCTGCAAGGGCCTGGGCCTGGACGTTGAGCTCGCTCAGGCCATAGCACTTGGACATGACCTGGGACATGCTCCTTTTGGCCATTCGGGCGAAAAGATTCTGGATAGGCTGAATAAGGAAAACGGAGGTTTCGTTCACGAGCTCCACGGCCTCAGGATAGTCGATAAGTTAACCCGTTATGGAAACGGGTTAAACCTAACTTATGGCGTCAGGGACGGGATAGTATCCCATTACGGCGAGGAATTTACTCAGTCCATAGACCCCTCCAGGGAGAAGAAGAATTTAGCCGAGCTAACAGAAAGGGGATCTCCTCCGTCTACTTACGAGGGGTGCGTGGTAAGGATGTCGGACAAGATCGCCTACTTTGGCCGTGATATCGAAGACGCCATAAAGGCCGAGCTAATACAGGAGGAGGACATCCCTGAAGAAGTTCGGGCGGAGCTGGGCACGAAGAACGGCGAAATAATCGACGTCTTCGTAAAGGACTTAATTGAATGGTCCGGAAAAAATAGAGAGATCGGTTTCTCCCCGCGAAAATTCGAAACTATGCAGTCCTTAAGGGACTTTAATTACTCCAAGATTTACGACCACGAAAGACTCCAACAGTACTCCCGGCACGCCGAAGTCATCCTTAACCTGCTTTTCGAACATCTGCTGGGCTTGATGGATGAATTTGGAAGGAACTACGACCAGTACCTCCGGAGCAGCATTCCGCTGGATAGAAGATTCGGAGATTATCTCAGGGGTCTGGACGATTTCTACGGGGTCAAAGAGCCGTTCGACCCGAAGCAAATAGCTCTCGATTATATAGCGGGAATGACGGACAAGTATTCGTTAAAGGCGGCGGAGGAGGTAATATTTCCCGATCCGATCAAATTCGACAACGTCGAGAGTTAGTATTACTCAATTCTTTCACCATTGTATTCAACCAGGACGAAATAGGTAAACAACCTCTCCATTTTTCTCAAGGACCCTCTCCCCGCTGACCTGGCTGCCGGGATTTAGGGTATTTTCAATTTCTTGAAGTTAAATCGGTTGCCAGGTAAGCAGAGAGAGGGATATTTCGAACGAGCAATTTATTACGGGAGTGGCGAAAGAATTGTGTGTTAAAAAGTAAGACCTATTCCCAGCCCTCCGAACAAGTTTGTCAGGTTCCCGGACAAGTCAAACCGGCCCTTGGACTGTAGCTGGATCGAAAACGGGAACAAATTTAGCTGCAGACCCAGCTTGCCGTACGCGGAGGAATTGGATACTGAAAAGGAGGGAGTGGATGTATCGAGGGTCATGTCGGGGCTGGCGCCAAAGTAAAGGTTAAGAGAACCGTTGTTTATTCCGATCGAACCCAGGTTGAGATCGGCCAGGAAGTAACTGAATAACTTCAACTCACCTGAAGGACTCGAGACCGGCTGAGAGGCACCCAGTTCGAGCTTAAACAATCCCCCGGACCGCAAGTAACCCCCGTACCAGACAGTGTCGTCCGTAAAGTCCCGTTCCAACGAGCCTCCAATGGTAGTGGCTGCCATGGACTGGACGCCGAAACCAAAAACTAAAAAAGTAGCCAATACAGCTACTAGTAGTCTTGCTTTCATTTTTATTCCTCCTGTAAAGCGAGTTAATGAATACAGTCAATTTCCCCGCCCTTCCGGGCGGGGCTTGTAGAAAAACCCAATCTTTTATAACTAAAAGCTACGTACTTCAAAAACGCGAGACCCAGCAGTTAATCGTCCAGCACTCAATTCGGAACTTGTGTTGATTTGTTCCTAGTACAATTGAGCAGGGCGAATTGAGTGCTGGAGGACCAAAAACCAGCTGATTCATCCCCAGGGGGTGCCCTGGGGCATTCTCAGCTATTTTTGGTAAACTCTTTTCTGGAAAAGGATTTAAGTGACTTTCATTGAGTCTACGTTTTCTCGTTTTAAAAATTATCCGGATCAGATCCCGGAATTGAAAGGACGGGTGGGAGTAACGCAGGTTACCAAAGTAGCTGAGAAAGCCCGGGAGTTTGCTCCGGGGAGGAATGAAATAGCTTTTGTCCTCCAGTCAATCTAGGAATTAACCCTTGAAAAATCTTGGTACGGGTTTTAGCTAAAATCTTTCACCTCGTATGAAGGTGGAGCTTAATTCAAGAAGGTAACTTTATTGTTTTTCTACAAGCTCCCTACCCCTTACCTGGCAACTGATTTAACCTTTAAAACTTAATAGTAGAGGAAATCCCGGTAGACAGGTAAGGGGTAGGTAGCAGTTCTTCGGACCAGAGGGATAAATCCACCGCTGGTAAAAGAACTGTGCTTTGGCGTGGGGTAATTGACTCTTGAGGGTGTAATGGGCAGGGAGTTTAAGGTTGAATATTCTTACTCGTTTTGTAATATTTTTTCCGGAATTTAGTGAAGATCAAATTCGATTCAGTTTTTTCATTTTACGTGAAAGCAAGGATCAAGGTAAACAAAGTCTTCATTTTGACGCGCATGCCCCCGTTTACCCGGCAACTGTTCTAACCTAAAAAGGTTGAACGTATGACAAATCAGACAGCCGTGCAAGCAGGGTGCGAACAAGGACTGAACAAACAAATAAGTAATGCGTGGTGAAAGAACGGATCTAAATTAAAAAGGAGGGGATTTTATGGCTCAAGAATGTACCAATTATGAAGCTAATTTGGAAGAGTGTAACTGTAGCTATTCAGGTTGCCCGAGGAAGGGGAACTGTTGCGAATGCATTCAGTATCATCTGGGAAGAAAAGAACTACCTGCCTGTGCTTTCCCCGATGACGTTGAAAAAACCTACGATAGATCTTTCGAAAAGTTCATAGAGGTTCATGGTTAATTGGCTATCCTTCTTTCAGGAAGTTTTCAACCTCGACTGAATCGGGGAATGCCGTTGTTGCCCCGTATCCTGTAGTAGTGAGGGCGCCCGTCGCGTTGCCAAATCTCAGCGCCGGTCGCAGATTATGGCTTTCGATGTTGGAAAGATCCTCCGATTTTTCTAGCAACTTATGGAGAAAGCCGGCCATGAATCCGTCTCCCGCTCCGGTGGTATCCTTTACCTCGACTCCGTGTCCTTCCAGCCTTTCGACATTATCTTTATAATAATAGAGGCAACCTCTCTCACCGAGAGTTACCAGGATCGGACCGGGGCCGAGGTCAGCCAGTTCGCTTGCACCGGATCGCAGGTCGTCAGTCCCGGTTAAAAATTCGACTTCTTCTTCACTTAATTTGAGTATATCAACCTTTCCCAATAGTGCCAGGATAGACTCCTTTAGTTCTGAGCGATCGTTCCAGAGGTTCAATCGAATATTTGGGTCCATAGCCACTTTAACCCCTTCATTGCGAGAAACCCGTATTGCTCTTTTCGTCGCCTCTCGCGACTCCTCTTTTGTCAGGGAAATCGAGCCGAAATGGAAAACTCTGGCTTTACCGAGGGCTTCTTCGTCGATTTCCTCCGGCTTCAGGAGTTCGTCGGCCCCGGGATCGCGATAAAAAACGAAATCTCGATCCCCTTCTTTGGTCAGAGATACGAAGGCCAGCGTCGTGTTGGCTCTAGTTGTCCTTCTTAGCTGGTTTACGTCTACCCCGACTTCCGAGAATTTATTTTCCAGAAAATCCCCGAAACTGTCTTTTCCTACCTTGCCTATAAAACCGGCGTCACTTCCTAATTTGGCCAGTCCCATTGCCACGTTGGCGGGGGCACCGCCGAATCGCTTATAGAAGCCGGAAACCTCGGCGAGCGAGAGACCCGATTCACGCGGGACAAAATCAATTAGAGCTTCTCCTAGAGTAAAAATATCAGGCATAACGATAAATATTATAACGAAATCAATGGAAAATTTAAGCTTAAACCGGAAAGAGATAATAACTTTTTGCACTCAGCTCTTTCACCATCCTCGGACATCATTGTTTCGTCCTCCTGTGCCTCCTGCCTATTACCTGGCAACTGATTTAACCTTAAAATCCTACCAGTAGACGAAATCCCGGCAGCCAGGTAATAGGCAGGAGGCTTGAACTAAAAAATATAATGATTTCTTCTGTCCTACACATTGCTTGATAGCCTAGAAACAACTGTGCAAAAAATATAGGTTTGGAAACCGTTCAGGAAAATCCTTTTAGTCTAAGTTGAACATCGAGGGCGAGCGGGCCCAGCTCTATCCTTTAA
>JAGXKX010000071.1 GCA_018335015.1 Candidatus Bipolaricaulota bacterium | reverse complement strand
GATTAATCAAATCTTTCGGCACCGTATGAAAGCGAAACTTAATTTATGAATATTAATTCCATTTTTTCACTACCAACTGCTCCCCCCTTACCTGGCAACTGATTTAACCTTTAAAACTCAGTAGTAGACCAAATCCGGCAGCCGGGTAAGGGGGGAGCAGTTGGTCGGACCAGACGGCTAATTCCGCCGTCGGTGAAAGAACTGAGGATTAATAAAGAAGCCCCGCCCGGACAGGCAGGGCTAGCTACTTCCCTTCAAATAATAACTGCTATCAGATAAATTCCCGCTTTAATTCCTCGAGATCGACTCCGCTCCGTTCCTCGGGATCGAGGCTCCGGTTAACTATCGGTCCTTCGGAGAGCGCAGGCACCTGTTCCTCGTAGGTCGGTCTATCCTCTTTGTAAATTACTCCCAGCGGTATTCTGTCTCCCCATTCTTTCGCCTTTTCCTTAGCAGCTTCTCTGTCCGTTGGATCGTACTCGTCGTCAATATCGTAAATCACGTCGTTGTAAAAATCGTACGAGCGGCCGGGATTGAACGTTACACATGGCTGGAGCACGTCCACCAGGGCGTAACCTTCGTGTCCCATCGCCCGGGAGAATATTTCCGTCATTTGCTTTACCTGGCCCGAAAATGCCCTGGCGATAAACGTCGCGCCGCTTGTCAACGCGGTCGGAACAGGCCTCACTGGCGGTTCTATCGCTCCCTCAGGACTGGTCTTCGTAACAAATCCCTTATGACTGGTTGGCGAATACTGGCCCTTGGTCAGCCCGTAAACTCTGTTATCCTCGACGATCTGCGTAATCCCGATATTTCTGCGGCAGGCGTGCAGGAAGTGGTTACCGCCGATACCGTAGCTATCCCCGTCACCCGCAGTAACAACGACGTTCGTATCCGGGTTCGCCATCTTCGCCCCAGTAGCTACCGCTACCGGTCTCCCGTGGACGGAATGGAAACCGTTTACGTTCATGTAATGCGGTAGCTTGCTACCACACCCGATACCGGTAACAATAAGGCTCTCGTGGGGAGCTAATCCCAAGTCGGTCAGGGAGGCTTTTACACTCCGCAAGATTGCGAAGTCACCACAGCCAGGGCACCAGGTCGGTTCAGTAGGATATTGATAGTCGGATAGTGAAACTTCCTCACTCATCTTATTCCACCTCCTCCAGGTCCTGAACTTCCGCGAGTATCCTTTCCGGCGTAAATGGGCGTCCGTCGTATTTAAGTATCCTGTCCGGCGTCAAGGCCCCGGTCTCTCTCGTTATCAAACTTGCCAGTTGCCCGGAATAGTTGTTTTCCACTAACAGTGTCCTTCGGGAAGATTCCAGGATATCCTTTATCTTTCCGGCTTTGAGGGGCCAGATTTCGTCAATGTGATAGAAGTTCGTTTTCGTTCCGTCTTCGTTCAATCTGTCGACGGATTCTCTTACCGCTCCGTACGTCGAGCCCCAGCTGACAAACGTGAGGTCGGCGTTTTCCGGGCCGTAAAGTAACGGGCCAGAAAATTCCTTTTCCAGCGCCGTATCGACCTTTTTCATCCTCTTGTCCATCATCCTGGTCCTAAGATCCGGATCTTCGGTAATATCACCACGCTCGTCGTGCTCGTTCCCGGTCGTCTTATAAACGGCGTTCTTATTTCCGGGAATCGCCCTCGGGGAAACCCCGGACTCGGTGAACTCGTGCCGCAGGTAGTCACCCTCCAGTTTTTCCAGCTCTTCTTCCGATAAGAGTTCTCCTCGATCGATTTCTACGGACGTATCGAATTCCTCGGGGGGAATAGCCCGGATCGAATCGGCAAGGTGCTGGTCACTTAGAACTACCACGGGCAGCTGGTATTTCTCAGCCAGATCGAAAGCACGTTTACCAGCCCGAAAGGCTTCCTCTATAGTCGCCGGCGCCAGGACCAGTCTCGGAGAATCTCCCTGGGAAGCGAAGACGACGGAAGCTAGATCCCCCTGTTCCGTTCTGGTCGGCAGACCTGTACTGGGCCCAGGACGCTGAACTTCCGCAATAACGATCGGAGTTTCCGTCATGCCAGCAAGGCCCAGTGACTCTACCATTAGAGAGAACCCACCTCCGGAAGTTGTAACCAGAGATCGTGCCCCGGCGTGACCGGCCCCTATTGCCATATTTATCGCTGCCAGCTCGCTTTCCGGTTGCTTGATGACAATATCGAGCTCGGCCGAATGTTTTGTAAGCCACTCCAAAATAGAAGTAGAGGGGGTCATGGGATAAGCCGAGATGAAATTACAACCCCCAGTCACCGCACCCAGGGCAAAAGCCTGATTTCCGTCAATAACCATTCGATCCTTTTCTCCAGGGATAGGAGTAAGCTCGTAATCAAATTCGTATCCTTTCGATTCTACGTATTCCCTGCCTGCTTCGGCTACCTGAACGTTATTTTCGACTATTGAGTCTCCCTTTACCGCAAAATTTTCCTTAATTATCTCGTTTATAAAGGAGGTATCAAAACCGGTCAGGCCCGCCACGGCACCAACTGCCGCGGTATTTGCCATAACCTTCGCACCACCTTCGTCCGTAGCTATCGAGGTGAAGGGGACTGGAAAAGGCCGGACGTCCCGGTCGTCAAAAACACCAGAACCAAGATCAAAATCCTCGTCGTAGAGAACGCCGCCCCCCGGAAAGATTTCTTCCAGGTGTTTTTCCACCGAATCTTCCGTTAAAGCAACCAGCAGATCCACGCCGTCCGAGTGGGTATAAATTTGCTCGTCAGAAACCCTTATCTCGAAAAAATTGTGGCCGCCTCTGATCCGGGACCGGTAATCTTGCCTTCCAAAAGGAAACAATCCTGCTCTTGTCAGTGACTGAATGAAGCCATTACCTGTGGACTGAATTCCCTGACCGGCGTCTCCCCCGATTAGTACCGTCATATCGTTCTTTTTCATATAACCTCCCTAAAATTGATCTCCGCCGTCGTGCTCCCGAAGTTATTCCGCAGATACACCAACCCTGGGATTGTAGAAGGGTAGCCCGCAGGACTGACACCTGGCAGGGAGCTCGCCAAATGTACAACGCGATCCGACGGCATTGGTCAGCTCAAAGTGATTGCAATCGGGTATTCCGTTGACCTGCCTTACTGGACCACCGCTTACGGGGCAGTCCACTTCTTTAGCTCCAGGAGTCCTGTCTTCAAGACGAGAATTACAACCGGGGCAATTGTTGACCTCTTCTTGGCTGTAAACAATTTCCCCGCACTCGGGACATTGAAATTTCATGGTCCTCACCTCTTATGTATTTGGACCGATTTGTCGGTTTCCTGCTAAAACCGGATTATAAACTAAATAGAGCAGGCGATATATCACCTGCTATGATATATCGCCCGATTATGTTGAATTAAAGTAATCCAGCAGTTAGACCACCTCTAACTCTTTCTCGCCCTCCCAGAGACCGTGAAGGTTGCACTTCGCTCGTCCCCTGAGAGGATGGGCGTGATCTAACTTAACGGTAGTTTTCATTACGTAATGCGATTTTTCCGGACTCAAATCCAGCCTCGCCACGAAAGTATCGCCGGAGTAGAGTTCCATCCATTCGATGAAGTGGCCAACTTCGTTCGGGTGCTCTTTATACTCACCAACACGAAGGGTAACTTCGAATTCTTCGCCCTCTTTTACCGTATCCGGTGCATCTATTATCACGGTATGCTTCTTTTCCAGAGCTGACATTTCGTCGGGATTGTCAGTCTCGGCCTTATTTACACCACAAAACAGGTCTTCTTCACAGGTTTTTTCGGACATTATTACCTCCTAATAGTACTATTTAGTCCAAACTCCAGGCTTATATTCCTACGGGGCAATCGTTTCCCCAGCCTCGCTGTCGACCAGTTCAATTGCCATCATCGGGCAACCGTTGGCAGCCTGCTCCGCAGCCGACTTGCCACCTTCGTCAACCTCGAGAACAAAGAGACCGTCCTCGTCGCTTCCACCGATCAATTCTGCCTTACCGTCTTCGCCCTCTTTGAAATGTTCCGGATCAACCGCCGTACATACGAAGTTGCTCTGACAGGCGTCCTTGTCGTACTTTAATTTGTACTGTGCCATACTAATCTCCTCCATTGAATGTGGGATGAAATCGAAAATCACTTCCACTTAATTATGATTATAGGGAAGTCTCCTCTGTCTTTGCAAATAGACAGTCCAAAACCTATACTTGATGGGGACTTAGCCCGGCTGCAGGAGGCGAGGACCCAAATGACCTTTCCCGACGCAAACCAAGCAACCCTTACTTCTAATTTCGCCGCTTTTATCATAGAATTAGCTAGAAAATTTATTACTCAGTTCTATGGGTAAACAGAGGTGTAAGACGAGCAAAGAGTTCATCGTGCTCCTCTTACCCTCTGCCTCTTACCTGAATGCCGGGATTTTGTACCTGTTTGAAGCTTTAAGGTTAATTAAGTTGCCAGAAAAATGGCAGAGCGCAGATAATGGGTTAGTAAATTTAGTACGGCGATGGTGAAAAAGTGATATTCATTTATTTTTCCTAAAAGGTTAGGTGATAATATGGCTCACGAAATAAAAGACGATATTTACTGGGTGGGAGTAAATGACAGGAGAAATGACCTATTCGAAAGCTACTGGCCGATTCCCAACGGTATGAGCTACAACTCCTACCTCATTAAGGACGAGAAGTCGGCGCTGATAGACGGGGTAAAAGGAGGATTTACGGAAGACTTCCTGAGAAAAGTCCAACCCCACGGTGCGGTCGAAGACCTGGACTACGTCATCGTAAACCACATGGAGCCCGACCATACGGGCGTATTTCCGGAGCTCAGGAGGCTAAACTCCGGCCTTACTTTCGTAGGAACGGAGAAGGCCAGTGAGTTACTTGAGAATTTCTACGGCATAACTCAGGGTGTCGAGGTGGTGGAGACAAATGATACCCTCGATCTGGGCTCACATACCCTCGAGTTCGTAGAGACTCCTTTCGTCCACTGGCCGGAAACTATGATGACTTATCTACGCGAAGAAGAAGTACTGTTTTCCGGAGACGGATTCGGGACCTACGGAACCCTTGACGGAGGGCTCTTTGACGATCAGCTTGGCGCCGAAAAGTATTTCGACGAGGCAGTCCGTTACCTTTCAAACATAGTAGGAGCCTATAGCGCAACTCTGCAGGGTGCTTTAGCAAAACTTAAAAGGTTGAATATAGAAATAATTGCACCCACTCACGGGCCAATCTGGCGTGATAGCCCGGACAAAATAGTCGAACTGTACGATAAGTACAGCAGCGGAGGAGCCTTACCCGGAGTTACGATAGTCCACGGATCCATGTACGGCTTTACCAAAAAGGTTACAGAGCGGGTAGCCCAGGGGGCCAGGTCGACCGGACTTCAGGATCTAAAAGTCCTCGACGCTTCCCGGACCCACCCGAGCTACCTCCTTTCGGCTGCCTGGAAGAGAAGGGGGTTAATCGTCGGTTCACCCACGTATGAATCGCGGGCATTTCCCCCGATAAGCAACTTTCTTGAAATAACGGAAAAGAAAAAACTTAAGGACAGAATAGCGGGAATATTCGGGTCCTACGGATGGGGTGGCGGTTCCGCCAGAGAGATCGAGGAGACCGCGGAGACCCTGGACTGGGATCTAGTATCGTCTCCAGTTGAATTCAACGGTCAACCCAGCGAGGATCAGCTGAAGAACGGCTTCGAACTCGGAAGGCAGGTCGCGGAAGCTATCAAAAACTAATTAAGGCCCTCGCACCTCATGATTTAAGGTGCGAGGGTTATTAATTCTCAGATCTTTCACCAACAGCGGATTAGCTACCTGGTTTGGATAACTGCTCACTACCCCTTAGCTGGCAACTGATTTAACCTTTAAAACTCAGTAGTAGACGAAATCCGGCAGCCAGGTAAGGGGTAGTGAGCGAGTAGTGATTATTTCACGAGGTCGTCGACCTTGGCGGCAAGAATAAAGTCGTTTTCGTGTAACCCGTCGATAGCGTGCGTGTAGAGTTGAAGGGTCACTACGTTGTAAGATATATCTATATCCGGATGATGACCTTCTTCCTCCGCCAGTTCTGCCAGTTCGTTAACGAATTCCATCGCCAACTCGAAATCGTCGAATTTGAACTCTTTCTCAATTTTGGGAGGAGAACCTTCCAGTAGCTCCCAGCCCCTAACTTCGGTTAATAGCTCTTCTACCTCGTCGCTTTCCAGAGGTGGAACCCCGCCCTCACAGGGCACGCACTGTTTCTCAGTCAGGTTTTCGACCATGATTATTACCTCCTGAATATAAGTTACATCTTTCGGTGAATATCCTTTATAACTCGGGTCAAGCACCGCTTAGTTACTTCACCAGTGCTGTACTTAATTGTTTAGCTCTCATTTGCCCTCTGCCGCTTACCTGGCAACTGATTTAACCTTAAAAATCCTACCAGTAGACGAAATCCCGGCAGCCAGGTAAGGGGCAGAGGGCTCGGGAGATAAAGTGAACTTCCAGTCACAAACCAAGTCCCTCTTTCGTATAAACGGTGAACGAAACCGAATACCAATTAATTATCGGTTCACGCCTGGTAAATTGAAAGGGCAACCGGAAAGCCAGGTTAATAACTCATCGCCTTACAATCGCTTGAATTATGCCGGTCCTCTCGATCGCCCCGCGATTCTTACGTTTTCCACTAAAACTTGCGTATTTACGTGGCCTTTTCCAGGGCGCGATCCAGGTCCTTTTTGATGTCCCCCGGGTCCTCTATACCGACGCTGAACCTCAGCAAGTCGTCGGTAATGCCCGCGGATTCCTTCTCCTCTTCGGTCAACTGCTGATGTGTTGTACTTGAAGGATGAATTATCAGGGACTTCGCGTCTCCCACGTTTGCAAGAAACGATATTAGCTCGACCGATTCCATGAACTCGACTCCTGCCTCGTAGCCTCCTTCTATGCCAAAAGTGATTACTCCCCCGTAGCCGCCCTCCAGGTAGCGCGAGGCCAGCTCGTGCGTCTCGTGAGATTCGAGCCCGGGATAGTTGACCCAGCTGACTCCGGGGTGATCCCTCAAAAATTCGGCAATCGTGCTTGCGTTTTCGCAGTGTTTTTCCATCCTCAACGGCAGCGTTTCCAGCCCTTTGAGGTTTAAGAAGGTATCGAACGGGCTCTGCACTGATCCCAGGTCTCTTAATCCTCTCGCCCGCAGGTTGGTGATAAAAGCCTCATCTCCGAACCGGTCCCGAAAATTGACCCCGTGGTAACTTGGATCGTCCTCGGTCAATCCCGGAAAATTACCCGACTCCCAGGGGAAGTCACCGGAATCCACGACTGCACCTCCAATGGTCGTTCCTCCCCCGTTGAGCCATTTCGTAGTAGAATGCCAAACGATATCAGCTCCATGCTCGAACGGTTTACAGAGATAGGGAGTTGCGAAAGTATTATCGACCACCAGGGGAACGTTAGCTTCGTGAGCGACCTCTGCAATTGCTTCCACGTCGGGAACGTCCAGGGCCGGATTCCCGATCGTCTCGAGGTGGAGGAACCGGGTTTGGTCGTCCACTCTTTCGGCAAAACTCCCGGGCGAGTCGTCTTCCGTAAACCTCGCTTGCATTCCATATTTCCCGAGGCTATGAGTAAAGTAAGTATGAGTTCCTCCGTATATATTGGCGGAGGTTACCAGGTTGTTCCCGCTCTCCATCAGCGTGAAGACAACCAGGTTCAACGCGCTCATGCCCGAGCTGGTCACCACGGAACCGACTCCACCTTCGAGTGCCGAAAGCCTCTCCTCGAACACCGCGTTCGTCGGGTTGGATATCCTGGAGTAGATATCTCCTTCTTCTTCCAGGGCAAATAGCCTTTGAGCTCTCTCGGTATCGCCAAGCAGGTAAGATGCGGTCTGGTGAACCGGGACCGCGCAGGATCTAACTTCAGATTCGACCGCTTCTTTTCCGGCGTGAACGGCTGACGTAGCAAACTTCTTCGACTTCTCATTCACATCGTTCATGATAAATCTCCTCCCTGTATAAAATGAAAACCTGGACCTAACTGATAAATTCTTGTATAAGGACAATTGAAGGCGGGCTTCAGGCCCGCATTACGGGCAGAAGAAGGGAAACACCCGGGAAGTAAGCTCGATTAGAGAGAGGGATACCCGAAACACCATTACCAGAATCCGTAACAGAACCGCTTAATAGAACTAAAATAACATTCCCAATACCATCGACCTCCAAAAAAATAGTACCCCAGCAGTTGGGATCTCACAACTAAATTCTTCCACCAAGCCAAAACCTCGGGAATTATCAGCTCTAGCTTTCAAGTTCTCATCCAAATTATCTGAGAACTCACAGGGTCTGTATTGGGGTTGAATCAGCCACCTG
>JAGXKX010000013.1 GCA_018335015.1 Candidatus Bipolaricaulota bacterium | reverse complement strand
CAGCCAGAGCCCCGGGGAGGCAAAATCCACGGTCTCCAGCCTGGACGGTACCGAGTTGATCTACATCTATAAGGAAGACGGAAAGGCGAAGGTAGAGGTTAGCGAGGGACTTGAGGAGGAAGTTGACCGGAACGGTTACGAAAGGGAGCTGGCTGCTTCTGGCTGGTAGATTATAAGGGTAACTGGCTTTTCAGGATTGAAAAATTAGACCCCCTCCTTTTGGAGGGGGTTTACCTCATTCTCCGATAATTTTTACCATAACACGTTTGTCCCGTTCCCCGTCGAATTCTCCGTAAAATATTTGTTCCCAGGGTCCGAAGTCAAGTTCCCCGTCCGTAATCGCCACAGTTACTCCTCTTCCCATGATCTGTCTCTTCAGGTGGGCGTCGGCGTTATTTTCTACTCCCCTGTTGTGCCTGTACTGATCGGTGGGCTCGTGTGGAGCCAGCTCTTCGAGCCACTCTTTAAAGTCTTCGTGAAGCCCGCTTTCCGCGTCGTTGATAAATACGCTCGCGGTGATGTGCATCGCGTTCACCAGACATAATCCCTCCTGGACCCCGCTGTCGTTTAAAATTTTTCTTACGTCATCCGTGATATTGATCAGTTCAACTCTGGTGTCGGTGTTAAACCAGAGGTACTCCCTTGTCGATTTCACATTATCACCTCGGGGGTTTTGCTTAATGGTGAGGTAGCGGTAAGTTCATTGCAAAGTAAGGAGAAGTTTAAAATAGGTCATGGCTAAAGAATTGAAAAATTTAGGCTCGGTGAGAGAGAAATAAAAACAAATCCCCTCATCCCATTTGTGTTCCGGATGAGGGGTGGTGATAGTACTTTAAATTTCTCCTACCAGGTCAAGGCCCTCTTCAAGAGTTTCATCACCTGGTTCCCAGTTAACCGGGCAGACCTGACCCTCGTGCTCCGATACGAACTTTGCTGCTCTCAACCTTCTCAAGATTTCGGATACGTTTCGGCCGATACTATTGTCGTGAAGTTCCATGTGAACGGTCTCTCCTTCCGGGTTCAGTATAAAGGTCGCCCGCCAGGAAAGTCCTTCGTCTTCTTTGTAAGTGCCAAATTGTTTGCTTATTTTTCCGTTCGGATCGGCTATCATGGGATAGTTAACTTTGCCTATAGCTTCCGAATGGTCGTGCCAGGCTTTATGAACAAAAGCCGTATCAGTGCTGACGCTCAGAATTTCGGCATTCTCTTCCTGGAATTCGTCGTATTTCTTGGCGAAGTCCTCCAGTTCGGTGGGACAAACGAACGTAAAGTCAGCCGGATAGAAAGCAAGCACGACCCACTTTCCCCTGTAGTTCTCGAGCTCTACGTCGATTATTTCATCCTGGATAAATGCTTCAGCTTTAAAGTTTTCCACCTTTTTTCCAATTTCGACCATTTTTATCACTCCATTTTAAGACATAATTAATTTTAATTAATAATAACTTAAAATTAGAACTTTTCAACCCGGTTTTTGGTTTAGTCCACCGAAAACACGAATAACTAATTTGCCAGCGAGCGGGGCGGCGGTTAACCTTAAGAGAATAATATGAATTCCAGAGACAATACATTACGGATATGGTTAACAACGGTACTGCCGGTTGTTGTAATCTTTTTGATGCTATCCTTAACTGGAGAGGCGGCTTCCTGCTATCTGGACATGACGGAGGTACCTGTCGTAGAATACTGCCCCGCGTCCTCATCGAATTTCTCTCGAGAATCCAGAACTGCTACGGATATAGAGTACATCGTGATTCATACAGTGCAGGGCTCTCTGGACAGCGCGGTTCATACTTTTAGTTCGCCCGATTTAGGTTATCCAAGGAGTGCGCACTATACGGTTGGTATTTCCGGAGAAGTTATAAAATCGGTTAGTCCGGGGAAAGTTGCATGGCACGCCGGCACTTCTCAATTGGGTAGCGGTAATAGGCACGAGAGCAGGGTACTCAACTCCAACTCGATAGGAATCGAACACGAGGGCTACGTTGACGGCGCAAATTTTCCCACCCAGGAACAGTATCTCACTTCGGCGGCATTGACCCGGTACCTCTGTGAGCTCTACGATATACCCATGGACAGGCGGCACATAGTTGGACACGAAGAGATTAAGTCTACGAAAGGAGATCCGGGTCCCAGGTGGGATTGGGATTATTACATGAACCTGGTAAGAAATGGCTCGAGAGAAGTTCCCGGTCAGCCAGGGAAGACGTGGACCGCGGAAATAAAGGGAGGAGGGACACTGCTGGGTTCCGGACTGTTAGCAGCGGGTGCCGCGCTGGCAGTTCTTGGATTCCTGAACGCAAGCTCTTGAAGTTAATCAAAAATGATTCAATAAAGAATTTAACTGAGGGGGTAAAATGAATTCTGGAGACAAAAAGACAGAGTTTGAGGAATTGAGGCAGAAAGTTTTTGACTACGTTATGGAGGATAACCCTGTACTGGCGACAAATATGGGGTTGCACGAATACGATGACCAGCTTCCGGACGGTTCCAGATCGTCCCGGGAAGAAACTATCGCCAAGTTCAATAAGTGGAAGTCGAAGCTGGAGAATATAAATCAAGACGAGCTAACGAACGAAGAGGCGGACTCCCTTAGATTTGGCAAACACGTACTGGGCTTACGACTTTTCGAGCTGGAAGAATTGAGATTCTGGGAGAGTAATCCCGGCCAGCCCCAGGTAGTAGGTTCCAGTCTATTGCCGCTATTAAAGAGAAATTTTGCCCCGTTAGAGGACAGGCTGAGGAGCGCAATAGCTAGGATAAATCAAATCCCCGAATTCCTGGATTCCAGCAAGGATCGGATAGATGATCCCGTTGAGTTGTGGGTCAAAATGAGCAAGGAGTCGCTGGAGAAGTTGCCCGGACTCCTGGAGGTCGTTAAGAAAACTACGGCGGAGAGCGACCTGGGTAAAGAAGAACAGGAAAAGCTGGAAGAAGCGGTAGTGGAAGCAAGAAAGTCTTTCGAAGATTTCGGGAACTGGCTGGAAAAAATTAGTCAGGAATCGCGGGAAGGGTTCGCTATCGGCAGAGGGAAATTCGAGAAATTACTGGAGAAGCAGAAACTCGGTTACGGTATAGACGAGATCATGGATCTGGGGAAAAAGTACCTCGAAGAGAGTAGAGGATCCATGGAGAAGTACTCCCGGAGGATTAACGAAGACTACAGCGTAAAAGACGCGCTCGGTCACGTTGAGGAAAACACTCCTAAAGATTTCTCCAAAGCACTAACCTGGTACAAGGGCGCGATTGAGGAGGCAAAGGATTACGTTGAAAGAAAGAACCTGGCGACACTTCCCGAAAACGAAGATATAACCGTAATGGAAACCCCTTCCTATCTCAGACACGTAATTCCTTTCGCGGCCTATATACCACCTGCTAAATACGACGACGATAGAGAGGGTGTATACCTGGTTACCCCGCCAGAAGACGAAGAGGAACTTTCCAGATTTGCTTTCTGGTCGATAAGAAATACGACTGTTCACGAAGGTTACCCGGGTCACCACCTGCAGATGTCGGCGAGCGTGGAGTCCGACGATCTATTTGCTCTTCTCTCTCATGCCACTGAGACTATAGAGGGCTGGGCCCATTATTGCGAGGAAATGATGAAGGATTACGGGTTTGACGACACACCCGAGGCAAGATTGATCCAGTTAAAGGATAGACGCTGGAGGGCGGCGAGAATAATCGCCGACGTGAAACTGAGTACTGGTAAGTTCTCCTACCGGGAAGGAGTCGAATACATGGCCGATACCGTTAGAATGGACGAGAAGTCCGCGGAAGCAGAGGTAAAGAGGTATACCCAGAATCCTTCCTACCAGTTGAGTTACCTCCTCGGCAAACACAAGCTGGGTTTGCTGAGGGAGCACGTCAAGAAAATAATGGGCGGGGATTACCGGGACAGGTTCTTCCACGACCAGTTGATATATGGCGGTTCGATTCCGATAAAATTTCACCGCGATCGGTTTAACCGACTGGTTGAGCAGGGAGACTACTGAAGCTGTGAATTTACGCGAGGCCCCCATTTGGATAAACGAGACCTAACCAAAGTTCCGGATCTCGAGAAAATAATCCTGAACCTTCTGCTTCAGATTCCGGAGGGAATGGTAACGTCTTACAAGGACGTCGCAAACGCCCTCGGTGACGGTGCCGCGGCCAGAGCTGTCGGTACAGTGATGGCAAACAACGAAGAGCCGAAAAAGTATCCCTGCTGGCGGGTTGTCCGGTCGAACGGAGAGGTAGGGAATTATAGCGCTTCGGGCGGCAGGGAAGCAAAAATAGAAAAGATGAAGAAGGAAGGAATAGAGGTCGAAGAAGGCACGATAAAGAACTTTTCCGAGGTAAGGTACGACGACTACGAGATCGACCCGCCTTTGCCCCGGCTCAGAGAGATCCAGAATGGGCTGGAGCGAATGGTTAAGCTAGAACAATCCGAACCGCCAGAATCCGTTGCAGGGGTTGACGTTTCCTATGGACCCGACGGGGCCGTAGCTGCCTACGTGGAAATGGACAATCGAGGCGAAGAAGTGGTTTATAGGAAGACGTTTAGGGAAGAGCGGGTGAAGTTTCCCTATATCCCGGGTTACCTTGCATTTCGGGAACTTCCTTTATTGAATAACCTGCTGGAAGAGGTGAGAGGAAGCAGGGGTCTGTCGGACGTAATATTCGTCGACGGGAACGGCCTAATTCACCCTCGAAAAGCCGGCCTGGCGACACACCTGGGTGTTGTGCTGGAACATCCGACTATCGGTGTAGCCAAGAAACTTCTTTGCGGTGAAATAGAAGATGACGGACCGGGTGAGGATCGGGATAGGAAGGTAAGACTGGAAGAGGATATAGTGGGCCTGGAAGTAAAAACTTTTGCCAGAGCAAACCCTGTATACGTTTCGGTCGGAAACAGGATAATGTTGGATCAGGCGGGCGAATTGACCAGGAAAGTTTCAACCTACAAACTCCCTGAGCCGATCAGACAGGCTCATAAAGCGGCAAAGAGTCGAGCTACATGAAGGTTGTTAACCTCCCCCGAGTTTAGGCAGGATTTGAATTTCGTCGCCTTCGTTTAGCTCGGTGTTTAAGCCGTCGATTCCGGTTATATTTTTCTGGTTTACCCGTATCTGGATAAATCTCTTGATTTCTCCCGGCTCCTCGAATATTTCATCTTCGAAGTCGGGAAATTTCTCGGTAAACTCGTCCAGAACTTCTCCCACGGTAGCCGGATCAGGGACTTCCAGGGTGTTTTTTCCCTTATTATCGAGCCTATTTCTAAAAGAAAAGTAAATTTTCAGACTTACTTCAATCATATAACCCCCAATTTAGGTTGGCTACGCGGGACTCAATGCAATCTTACCGACTATAACGTAAGAGATAAACGATGGAGGATTCTGTTTAACTCAGTTCTTTCACCATCGTTGTACATTATTGTCTTGTCCTCATATGCCTCCTGCCCCTTACGTGGCAACTGATTTAACCTTAAAATCCTACCAGTAGACGAAATCCCGGTAGCCAGGTAAGGGGCAGGAGGTTTGAACTAAAAAATACTGTTATTTATTATGACCTACATCTCGCTTTCGAATAGTGGTGAAAGAACTGAGTTTAAATTAGTATGGTCCGACAGCCCTGGGGTGCTCGCCGGCAAAATTTAACCAGTTTCAAAGTTAAACCATGAGAGACCTGTACCGCGGAGGAAATAAGGAGCGGCTGATGAAAAGTATAAACGCCAGGTATCCCCATAACAGAGGAACCTGGCGCAGAATAGTCAAATACTTAAGAGCCTTTAAGTGTGACCTTGGTCTTGAACCAGGTTTCTTCCAGGAAGAACCTGGAGACGAATAAGGCGCAGAATAGACTACCGATTATTCCGATAGTCAGCGTAATCGCGAATCCTCGTACCGGTCCGGAACCGAAGTACATCAGAATAAGCGCGGTTGCCAGAGTGGTTAGGTTCGCGTCAACTACCGTCGAAAGGGATTTCTTAAATCCGTCTCTCACGGACGGTACCCCTGATTTTCCGCTTGCCAGCTCTTCCTTTATTCTCTCGAAGATAATTATGTTGGCGTCGACGGAAATACCGATCGTTAGAATTACACCGGCAATCCCGGGAAGCGTCAGGGTTGCGCCGAAAACAGAGAGTGCCGCGAACATTATGAGCATGTTGAATATCAGTACTATATCGGCAATAACTCCTAGCCAGCGGTAACGCAGGGGCATAAAGAGGAGTACAAGTAAAAACCCGACTAGGATTGTTGTAACCCCCGCCCGAATCGCGTCCTGACCTAGACTAGGTCCGACCGTCTTTTTCTGTATTTCGTTAACTTCAACCGGAAGCGCACCGGCCCGGAGTACAACTGCTAAACGTTTTGCCTCGTCGGCGGAAAAGTCCCCTTCGATTGTCGCCCTGTCGATCGAATTGCTGTTCTGGGCGTTGTCCCAAATTCCCTGACTGATAACGGGAGCCGACTGGACGACGTTATCGAGAACTATTGCTATCCTGTCCTGGTTCGGTTCCAGGCTAGTAATGACGTCGGAAAACTCCTGCGCTCCTTCGCTGTTGAACTGGAGGGCAACGAAAATAGGGTTTTCGGCGCTCTGGCTCGTCCTGACTTGAGCGTCTTTAAGCACTTTACCAGTCATTAAAGGCGTCTTTTGAACGAGATACGGTACCCTCTCGCCGTTGTCCTGCTTTCGCCCGTAGACTACCTCTTGAGACAAATCGTTGGGGGAAAGACTGGAACCGGGCGACCCCTGATCTACTACCTTCTGGAATTCCAGAAGTGCCGTTCTTCCTATTAACCTGCGGGCCACTTCGGGATCCGTAGTCCCCGGCAGTTCTACCTCCACTCTTCTATCCCCGAGGGGACGTATCGTTGGTTCCGTCAGGCCGTACTGGTTTACTCGGTTTGTCAGAATTGTAACAATTCTTTCGATCGTCCTGTCCCTTTCTTCCGCGTTCATGTCTTCTACACCCTCGGCTTCCAGGACTATTCTGGTACCACCTTTCAGGTCCAGACCGAGGTTAACGACGTCATCTATCGGGTAAAAAGGGTAAAGGAAGAACACGGCAAGACCGAAAACAAGCAGAATGATCCCCGTCTTTAGCAGAGTGTTTTCGCCGAGGTTGCTCAAGTTCATAATCTATCTTCCTCTATTTCTTCACCTGGATTCAGTTCCTCGTTATCTTCGTCCCCCGACTTCGTCTCGACCACACTATCCTGCTGAATTTTTATTACAGTTCCGTCTTCTACTTCGATCAAAAGGTCTTCTTCCATCACTTCCGTTACGGAACCGTGTATTCCCCCGGCGGTTATAACCTCGTCACCGGTTTTCAAGTTATCGACTAAATCCTCGTGCTGCTGCTGTTTTTTCCTCTGTGGTCGGATTAAGAGGAAATAAAAAATACCCCCGAAAACGACTAGCAGAATAATTAGTGAAGTGGCACCTTCCATGCGAGCTAAAACCTCCTTTAAGTATAACTTCTATTGATTCTGAATAGTCCAATTCCTATCCATATCAGTCCGCCGATTGCCAGCCCCAGTCTAGTAATTATCGCAGCCAGGCTAACGAGTTCTAAACCCTCGATTAAAATCCTCTGGAATAGGAAGATAATTATACACCAAATAATGCAATATAGGAACATCGTTGTCAACTTTGCAGAGACCAATTTGACTTCGGCATTCGTCGCGAAATCGTAGCCCAGAGTACCGATTACCAGCAGGGACCATAGAGAGAGGACTATCAGTTTTACTGAGCCCTGCAGGATGAAGGCAAATAAAAGAAGGTAATGGCCCGGAATGAACCCGATCATGGTGTCCGCTGGGTCCTCGAGGTACCCTCGCCTGAACAGGATCAGGTAGAAGAAAACGAGCAGGGAAGTAGCAACGAGGAAGATGGTCGGTAGTGCAGCAAAATCCGCGAGGACTACAGCCATGAGTCCGACAAGCAGAACTATTACCGAGGTCGATTCTTCAGAAAATAACACCATAAAACCTCCGTGGTCAGTCTCCGTTATTATTGCCTGCTATCCAGAGCTGGCCAAGTGCTATCCCTCCGTCTCCCGGGGGGACGATTTCGTTAGTTACAAATGACAGTCCACTTTTTTTAACCGTTTCCTCCACTATCTCAGAGATAGCGTCGTTAAAAGCTACTCCGCCCGAAAAACCTACTGTATTAAGACCGGCGTCTCCTGCCGCCCTGGTAGCGATCTTTGTTAACCCTCTGGCGAGCGCCCACTGTGCAGTAGCCGCCACGTCCTCTGGTGACACGTTCTCCGACAAGTCTATCAACTCGGAAAGAATCCTGGATTGATCCAGTACGGGAATATCCCCCTGCTCCAGCAGGGACAAATCTATTTCTACGACTTCACCACCCCTGGCGAAAGACTCCAGCTTCATTGCCGGCTCTCCTTCGTAAGTTCTCTCGCTACAAAGTCCAAGGAGGGCGCTCACCGCGTCGAGAAACCTGCCCGCGCTGGTGGTAACGGGAGAATTTACGCCCTGTTCCAGCTGGTTTAGAGTTATCGTCAGCTCGTCGGATCCTTTTGGGAAATCAAGGTTTAGATCCGAGATGAAAGATTCGAAATTCCTCAATTCTCCCCGTTCTACCAGGGGATATAGGATTCCGGCAACCATCCGGGCTGGATGCTCCGTGGAAAGATCCCCTCCAGGCATGTAAGCTGGTGATAGAGACCCGAGACGGTTGAAGCCGTCTTTAGATCCTTTTATTACCTCGCCACCGCGAACTTTACCGTCTTCTCCCAGGCCGACCCCGTCGGCTACGATCGCGACTAACGTGGATAGATCGTGTTCGGCAAGCAGCGAGCCAACGTGTGCTTTATGGTGCTGGACCGGTACTGTCTTTCCCCCCCAGTCCTTTGCCTTTTCTGTAGTAACGAACCTCGGGTGAATGTCGTGCGCCACGATCTCGGGCAAGCTGGAACTCGTAAGTTTTAACAACCT
This sequence comes from Candidatus Bipolaricaulota bacterium, assembly GCA_018335015.1. Lineage (GTDB taxonomy): Bacteria > Bipolaricaulota > Bipolaricaulia > M55B111 > M55B111 > JAGXLP01. Next base: position 21,722 of record JAGXKX010000013.1, on the reverse strand, counting down.
GTCGAGAGCGGATTCCAGGAATTCCAGATCGTCCGGGCCCTCTATATCACCCAGGTACTGAGACAGAAAGACGTTGCCGTCCTTGTAAAGACCAATAACATTATCCTGCTCGGCTCCAACTGCCAGTAATGGGGAATCGCCCAGATCACCTTCAATCGGCTCGGGCACCCAGCCCCTCGATCTCCTGATAAATTTTCGCCTGCCCCCGGAAAACCGGACTACCGAATCGTCAACTCGCGAAACGACTTTTCTATCGTGCAGCATATAACCGTCAACTATATCTTTTAATTGCTGCCTTATCTTGCTATTTTCGATTAACATCGGCTGTCCGGGTAAGTTCGCGCTGGTCATAACTAGCGGAAACTCGAGTTCCGAAAAAATAAGATGGTGCAAAGCGGTATAAGGCAGCATAATCCCCACGGTATGGAGACCTGGAGAAACTTCCTCCGACAACCAATTTTCCCCTTTTACCTGGAGAAGGACTATGGGTCTCCGGGGACCGGTAAGGGCTCGAAACTCTTCCTCCGTGTATCGGGCATTCCTTTGAACCATTTCTTCGGTAGCCATTAGGGCAAACGGTTGATTCGGACGGCCTAAAACCTCTCTTAGCCTGGATACCACCTGGTCGTTGGTCGCATTGCAGGCGAGGTGAGTACCGCCTAAGCCCTTTATGGCGAGAATTTTATCGTCTTTCAGCTTTTTTGCTGAAAATTCTATAGGGTCTTCAACTATTCTACCTCCCCTGGACTGTGGTTCGTACCATAGTTCGGGTCCGCATTCGGGGCAGGCGATAGTCTGGGCGTGGTAGCGACGATCCAGTGGATCCGTATATTCCTCGTGGCAGTCGTCGCACATGGGGAATTCGTCCATCGATGTCTTGTCCCGGTCGTAGGGAAGTTCCCGAATTACGGAAAACCTCGGACCACAGTTCACGCAGGAAGTCGCCCAGTATCCTTCGTACCTGGAATTGCCGAAGACGTCTTCAAGACAGTCGTCGCAGGTCGCTATGTCGGGCGGAATGGTTCCAGAACCGGACGAGCCCTCACTAGACTTCTTTATGGTGAATTCTTCCAGCGAATCGTCCAGCCTGGCTGAATCCGAATTTATCTGGTCAATCCGGGCAAGCGGTGGATTATTATTCTCGAGGTCATTTACGAAGTCCTCGATGTCTGCTTCCTTACCCTGGACAAAGATCTCAACCCCGGCGTCGCCCAGGTTTTTGACCCAACCCTCCAGGTCGTTACTGGAAGCTACTCTATACACGAAGGGCCGAAAGCCTACAGCCTGAACAACTCCCGTTATCGAAAATCGGCGCGCTTTTACTTCAGTCATCTGAATCGGAGTCTTCGACGGTAAGGCTCTTCACGGATAGCTCGTTTCCCCTGACTATATCCACGGAGCTACCGCAGTCAGGACAGGAGAGGACCGGAACGGAAAAGTGGAGCGATAAATCGTCGTCGTAATTAACTTCACCCTCGAAACCGCATTCCTGGCACCGAGCGACGAGGGAAGCCTCTTCGAATTCGAGCTCGGCCCCGTTCAAGATCGTATCCTCCGTCACGATCTTAAAGGCCTGGGAAAGAGCTTCCTTTGAAATTACACGCAACTCCCCCAGTTCCAGGTGGATCTTTTTGGTCCGGGTTAACCTGTCCTCGTCTACCTGATCCGTGAGAGTATCTATAAGTTCCCTCGCTATAGAGTATTCGTGCATTCTGGATAAGTATCCTAATTTTCCAGAATATCCAGCGCGGAAATAAGCTCGTCGATCCCTTTGTCCCTGGTAGCTGCAGTAAATATTGCTCTTCCATTTGGGTTTATCTCCTCGTAATCCGTCCGGGGCTTTTCCGGGTTCACGCCGATGGCTTCGGAGAGATCGACCTTATTGATCACTACCAGGTCCGATTGGGAGAAAATTTTTGGGTGCTTTCTAACCATGTCTTCACCTTCCGTAACGGAAATTACGACAATTTCTCTATCGGTGCCCAGAGGAAAATCGGCGGGACAAACCAGGTTACCTACGTTTTCCACGAAAAGTACGTCCAGGTCGTCCAGCGGCATGTTTTCAAGCGAGTGGTCTACTAAATGTGCGTCCAGGTGACAGTCGGAATGAGTGTTTAGGTTGTAAGCAGTTATCCCCGCTCGTTCGAATCTATCGTAATCGTCAGTTCCCGCTACGTCTCCGGCGACCGCTCCAAGCCTCACATTGTCTTTTACCTTTTCGTGAATCGCCTCTATCAATGCCGTTTTTCCGCTACCGATCGCTCCCATCACGTTTATCGCCCTGACGCCGTGAAGGGATAGTTTGTCTTCGTTTTTCTTTGCCAGTTCCTTCTGTTTCGCTAATATATCTCCATCTTCTAGATTAATATCGTGCATTTTTACCTCCTGAATGGCCTGTCTAATGATAGGGTCACCGGTCAGGCTTTCAAGATTGGAACGGCGAAATTAACGGTAACTCGGACCTTATATATTAGCGGTGCAGTGGAAAACCGGGAACTCAGGGAGTATAAATTATATGGAATATCAATAAGAATTGTTAATTAGTTAATAAAGATTATGGAGGTTAAACGATGATTTCCCGATATATTGGAATTTTCGCCCTAGTTTTGGTTTTGCTGATCGGGGTATTTTTGGTTACAAATTCACTAACGAAAAGTTCCGAATCCAACCCTACGGAGGAGGAAAAGAGAATGTCAACAGAGGAACTGAATAAAGAACAATTGGACAGAGCGACGCTTGCCGGAGGCTGCTTTTGGTGCATGGAGCCCCCTTTCGTAACGCTCGAAGGGGTGGAAGAGGTGGTAGCCGGTTATACGGGAGGGGAAACGGAAAACCCCAGTTACGAACAGGTCTCCTCGGGGAATACAGGACACTACGAAGCTGTAGAAATATATTACGATCCGGAAAAGATAACCTTCCGGGAGATACTCGATGTTTACTGGAAGCATATCGATCCCACTGACTCCGGCGGTCAGTTCGCGGACAGGGGGTCCCAGTACAAAACGGCAATTTTCTATCAGAACGACGACCAGAAAAGAATTGCTGAAGAGTCGAAGAGGCAGCTGGATGAATCGGGAAAGTTCGACGAACCAATAGTTACGGAAATACTACCGGCTAAGGAATTTTATCCTGCCGAGAAGTATCACCAGGACTATTCCGAGAAAAACCCCGACCAATATCAATCCTACAAAGAGCTATCGGGAAGGGAAGAATTCATTGAAACTACCTGGGAAGACGAAAGCGGTAATACTTCCGGGGAGACGGACAGAAGCTACGAGGATTTCGAAAAGCCTGAAGACGAAGAACTAAAGGAAACACTTACTCCCCTGCAGTACCGTGTAACCCAGGAGAACGGCACGGAAAGAGCGTTTCAAAATAAGTATTACGATAACAAAAGGGAAGGCATTTACGTCGACGTAGTATCGGGAGAGCCTCTGTTTAGTTCCACCGATAAGTTCCGTTCGGGATCCGGCTGGCCCAGTTTTACCAGACCCCTGGAGCCGTCGAACGTGGTAGAAGTAAAAGATACCAGTGCCGGAATGGTAAGGACCGAGGTAAGGAGCAAATACGCCGACTCTCACCTGGGTCACGTATTTAATGACGGCCCGGAACCCACGGGAAGGAGATACTGTATAAATTCCGCAGCCCTGGAGTTTATCCCTGTTGATGACCTTGAAGAAAGAGGGTACGGCGAGTTCCTGAAGTTATTTACTGATGGCAACTGATTTAAACTTAAAAATTTAGCAGTAGAGGTAATCCCGGCAACCAGGTAAATGGCAGTCGGATTTAACTAGAAAATATAGTAGTTGTTTACGAGCTATTCCTCGCTTCCGAATAGTGGTGAAAAACCGAGTTTAATCTTTAATTACGCCCCTTTTTCGTTCAATAGTCAATTACCCCGAACCTTGCTTGGTGCGGGGTAATTGACTCATCACCTCAGGACAAGGCGCTAACGTTTCCTTTTCTGGTTTGAAATATTATGCATCTCTCATTATTATCCATATGAAAAGGTTTTCATGAGTGATTCGTTATGGGAGACGAGGTCACTATAATGGATGTTGCAGAAGCAGCGGGAGTATCCCCTTCCACGGTATCACGGGTGATCAACGACAGCGCTCCTGTATCGGAATCCACCCGGTCAAAAGTCGTTAAGGCCGTCGATGACCTAGGCTACCGCCCCAATAAGTTCGCCCACGCTTTGCGGAAACAGACTTCCGAGGTATTTGGGGTAATCGTTCCCGATATCTCAAATCCTTTTTTCTCCACTTTGATTCGTGGTGCCGAAGACAGGTTTCACGAAAACGACCTCTCGCTAATTATCTGTGATACCAAGGGAGAGCTGGACAAGGAACAGCGAAACGTTGAAATGCTAATAAAGGAAAGAGTGGATGGGGCAATAGTAACTAGTGCCGAAGGCGAGGTGGATGGGATCTGCCGCCTTTTCGAAGAAGGTATCCCCGTGATTGCCGTCGACAGAGAACCAACTTCCAGGGAAATCACCGCGGTCCTAACGGACGATGAGGGATCCGGAGTTCAGGCGACGCAACACTTAATGGAGAAAGGATGTCGTCGTATTGGTTTCATTCGAGGACCTTCGGGTATTTCAACTGCCGAGAAAAGGTTTGCCGGCTATCGAAAGTCGCTGGAGGAGTCCGGCAAGACATTTAAACCGGAACTGGTTGCTCAGGGAGATTTTACTTTCGAGGGAGGAAAACGGGCTTTTGAGGAGCTCGTTCGGTTAAACGGCAGGGAAGAATTACCAGACGGTATTGTTGTAGCAAACGATATGATGGCAGTGGGAGTAATCAGGAAAGCCGAAGAATTAGGTATTGAAGTGCCGGAAGATCTGGCATTAGTGGGGTTCGACGATATTCTGCTTTCCCGGTTGATAAATCCTCCGTTGACTACGGTTTCGGCACCGACCTATGAAATGGGCCAGATCGCAGTGGATTTCCTTTTGGAAAAAGTAGAGGTCGACAGAGATATGGCAAATTCTAGAAAGAAAGTCCTGAAGACCCATCTGGTGGAAAGACGTTCGTCACAATACGGGGCGAGAAGGAATGGATACTAAAGTTTCAGTTCTTGGGAGCGTAAATATGGACCTGGTCGCGAGGGTAAATAGGTTTCCTCGCCCGGGAGAGACCCTAAAGGGGACGGACTTTGATCGGGTTCCCGGTGGAAAGGGTGCCAACCAGGCAGTGGCTGCGTCGAGGTTGGGGGGAGATGTGTCCTTTTTTGGTCTAGTGGGCCAGGACGGTTTTGGGCAAGAATTGTTGGAGAACCTGAACGAAAACGGTGTAGATACGGAATCCATGCAAACAAGGGATTGTTCGACCGGGCTGGCAATGATTCAGGTCGACAATTCCGGGGAAAACCAGATAGTGATAATTCCCGGGGCAAACGGGAAAGTGGACGAGGAGTACGTAGATAGTTATATAGAAGCCATTCTGGATACTGACGTGCTTTTGCTCCAGCTGGAGATACCTTTTAAAACTACTTCTTACCTCCTGGACCGGTTGAACGAGGCGGAAGGTAGCTCTCCGGTTGTGATATTGGATCCGGCTCCGGCGAGGGAACTATCCGAATTAACGCTTTCGGCGGTCGATTACCTTATCCCGAACAGAGAAGAGGCAGAACAGTTAATTGCAGGTGAGGAAAGAAGAAATCTGGAATCGGAAATTCTGAACAGGGGAGTGCGGGGGTTAGTAATTACGAAGGGAGAAGAAGGATCGAGTTTTATCTCAAGAGAAGAGAGATTCGAAGTCCCCGGCTTCTCCGTCGAAGTGGCCGATACGACCGGTGCCGGAGATGCATTTGCAGGGGCTTTTGCCGTCGAACAATCGCGCGAAAACAATATGAGGAGATGTTTAGAATTTGCGAACGCCACAGGAGCAATTGCTGCGTCCCGAGACGGCGCCCAGCCTTCTCTTCCACGACGTAATCAAGTGATAAATCTTAGTGATAAGCTCTCCTGAACGAGAGATTCTACGAGGTGAAGTCCAATGGACGAAACTATCGAGGAACAAGTTGGAGGTTCTCAAAAGACCAACGGAGGAGAAGAACCTCCTCTTGTTAGGATGGAAGGGATAACAAAACGATTTGGCGGGCTAACCGCATTAAATGACGTGGCTCTCGATGTGGATTATTCCGAGGTAGTTGGTCTGGTAGGAGATAACGGAGCCGGCAAGTCGACACTTATCAACATACTTGCCGGGGCGCTCGACCAGACGCAAGGTGATATCTACTACAAGGGGCGTAAGGTTGAAATAAAGGCCCCTGAGGACGCCAAGGAGCTCGGTATCGAAACGGTCTACCAGGACCTGGCGCTGGCTGACAATATAGACGTGGCCGGAAACCTATTTCTGGGCAGGGAATTATCTAAATACACTTTGGGCCCGCTGAATTTCCTTGCCAAAAGGAAAATGAGTGATAAAGCCCAGGAAATTCTGGACGTCTTAAATATAAACTTCGACTCCATGAACGCAAAGGTGAAGAACCTCTCGGGAGGCCAGCGCCAGGCTATAGCAGTTGCAAGGTCCATATATAGCGATCCCGACCTGGTTATTCTTGACGAGCCCACGGCGGCACTTGCCGTCGAGGAGTCGGAGCGGGTTCTTGAATTGATCACCGACCTCAAGGACCAGGGCATAGCAGTGATATTCATTAGCCACACACTGCAGGAGGTATTCAAAGTCGCCGATCGGATAGTGATTTTGAACCAGGGTAACAAGGTCGGGGATTTACAACCGAATGAAACTGACATGGACAAGGTAGTCAAATTAATGATCGGGGGAAGATACCAAACCAATGAATCGGTCTAGAAGCTGGCGAAGTATAATAGCGGACTACGGTATTTATATCGGGTTTTTCGGCCTTATTGTAACTCTAAGTTTAATTACGGACAGGTTCCTCACGGTCCGCAATTTACTTAACGTGGCAGAACAGGCCTCCCTCATATCCATAGTTGGAATAGGTATGACGGCAGTAATACTCATGGGGGAAATCGATCTTTCGGTTGGCTCACTCGTTGCTTTATCAGGAGTGGTGACTGCCGGTAGTTTAACCGGTGGCCTGGGACTTCCTCTCTCGATAGTAATCGGGCTGGGTGCGGGAGTGGCTCTCGGTCTCGTCAACGGGATTATAACTGTTTACGGCGAAATACCTTCGTTTATTGTAACCCTTGGAATGCTTTCCGTGGCAAAAGGCTTGACGCTACTCTACACTGGTGGAGAGCCTATTTGGGGTTTTGGAGATACCTTCAAATTTATCGGGGGAGGAAAGATATTTGGGGTTCCCGTTCCCGTAATAATCGCCGCCTGTCTCTATATTATCGCTTTAATCGTCCTCAACATGACTCAAGTTGGAAGGCATATCTATGCCATCGGAGGAAACCAGAGAGCGGTGAGATTGTCCGGTGTAAAGGTAGAAAGGCTAAAGACGGCGGTTTTCGGTATATCCGGTTTCTTTGCGGCGGCCAGCGGGATAGTGTTGGCTTCGAGGCTTGCGTCCGCCCAGCCAACTGCGGGTTCGGGCTGGGAACTTGACGCAATAGCTGCCGTAGTTCTGGGCGGTACTAGCCTGTACGGCGGTGAAGGTGGTATGGCAGGAACCCTGGTCGGAGCTCTGATATTTTCCGTGATAAATAACGGAATGATCCTGACCGGTATTCCGACATTCTTTCAGTACGTTGTAAAAGGGGGGATTATTATTCTTGCCCTCCTGCTGGATAAGAAGCTAAGGCAGTCGTAGGGACTGCCAGCTTAATTGCAAATCAAATTTACAATAGGGGGTGACCTCCAGTGAAAACAGGAGGTTCCAAGTTAATCGTAAGTGTTCTGGTAGCTTTACTATTAATTGGTGGTACGACGGCATTAGTAAGTGCCCAGGATTATACTTTAGGTCTGTCTGTTTCCACACTTAACAATCCGTTTTTCGTTAGTTTAAGAGACGGCGCAAAGAAGGCCGCGGGAGAGCAAGGCGTGGACCTGGTCGTTGCTGACGGCCAAGACAGCGTATCGACCCAGATGTCGGACATAGAGAACCTTATTTCGCGTGGAGTGGATGCGATTTTGATTAACCCCACAGACGGGGAAGCAGTCGTTCCTGCCGTGGAAGAGGCAAATGAAGCCGGGATTCCCGTACTGGCGATAGACAGAGGAATTAGCGGTGGTGACGTCGCGGTATACGTCGCTTCAAATAACGTAACTGGCGGAAAAATGGCAGCTCATTACACGGCGGCAAAAATGGCTCTTCAGGGGAAAATCGTGATGCTCGAAGGTATCCCAGGTACTTCCGCCGCTAGAGAACGTGGACAGGGATTTACCGAGGTAATGGACTCGCTAGAAGACCTGGAGATAGTAGCTTCCGAACCAGCCGGTTTTGCTCAGAACGAGGGCTACGAAGTAATGCAGAACATCTTGACTGCCCAACCGGAGATAGACGCTGTATTTGCCCAGAACGACCTGATGGCTCTGGGTGCCCTGCAGGCAATAGAAGGAGCCGGCCGGCTCGACGAGTTATTCGTAGTAGGGTTTGACGCCGTTGATCCAGCAATTGAAGCTATTGATAACGGCAGGTTGTCGGCCACGATAATGCAGCAACCGGCACTTATGGGAGAAATGGGCGTGGAACAAGCAGTCCAGCTGCTCGAAGGGGAAATTGAAGTAGAAGAGGGTGAGACGAAGTTCGTTCCGGTACCTCTGAAACTCATAACCAAGGACAACCTGGAAATGGCCATGTAACTTTTCGAAATTATAAGGAGGGGCGGGTTTGACTCGTCCCTCCTATTTTAATATTGAACCGGCGAAAGTTTCCTTTACCCTGTTTTAGGGTTCTGCTTGGATGGGAACAAACGTACAAATAGCCACTATTCGAGCAGAGCCTAGTCAGGGATTATATTCTGGCTCAAATCTCCGCCAATCAAGGGGAGAGATAGAATAATTATGAATGTATCGCACGAAGAAAATTTCAAGTTAGAACTCGAAGGGCTGGATCGGAAGATCTCGAGATTGAGCGTTTCCACACGTCCAGAAGAGGATTATGTAAATGATCTTATTCCTCCAGTAGAAGTAGAAGAAAAAGTTGGTAAGGCCGGCTGGGAGTTAAGTAGAACATCGGACGGTTTCACCGTGGAGTATTCTGGCTCTCCAGTCGCTAAGTTCACTGAATTGAGCGAAGTTTCTTCTGACCGGGTTGACGGGCAAAATAATGGTCAATGGTTACGACTAGTACATAAGTTAGCCGATAATTCAAGGGTCTTTGGTCTGGGAGAGAAAACTGGTTACCTTGAGAAGAGTGGGAGAGTATATGAGATGTGGAACCGCGATACAAACGGATTTTACACTCATAATGAGGATCCACTCTATTCCTCGATACCGTTCTACATAGTTCAGGAAGAAGGTATCGATCAAACACGTAATTTTATCGGAGTTTACCTGCACCAGGCTGAAAGGAGCAGGTTCAATGTAAAAAACGGTGAGAGAATGGACGGTGTTGGGATCACCGTTTTTTCTCCGAAAGCGACGCTTTATTTAATTGCCGGCGAGGAAATAAAACAGGTGGTTAAAGGTTACACAAGGCTGACCGGAAAACCTCTTTTACCGCCGAAGTGGGCCCTGGGTTATCACCATTCGAAATACGGTGCTCCCGGAGACAGGGAGGAAGCGCTGAAAATAGCTAAAGATTTTCGTCGAAGGGGAATACCGTGCGATGCTCTTTATTTTGATATTCAGCACATGGATTCCAACAAAGATTTTACCTGGGACGAGGCTCGGTTCCCCGAACCCGAATCACTAATCGACCAACTCCACGAAATGGACTACCGAGTAGTGAACATCGTCGATCCCGGAATCAAGGAAGAGGAAGGTTACGAAGTTTACGATTCGGGCAAAGAAAACGACGTGTTCGTGAAAGACTTAGAAGGAGAGGATTTTTCCGGTTCTGTCTGGGCTGGATTTTGCGTGTTTCCCGACTTTATCAGAAAAGACGCTCGAGATTGGTGGGCGAGTCAAAACGAAAAGCTCCTGGATCAAGGAGTCGACGGAATCTGGAATGATATGAACGAGCCAGCGATCTTCTTTGGGGAAAAGCAAATTAAGAGGATTGCCTCTGAGCTTGAGGATAAAATTTCCAATGAAGATCACCTGGGTCTATCTTGCAAACAGCGTTTGGCGAGCATAAGTGAGAACAATACCAACTCAATGGTTCACGAATCTGAAGAAGGCGAAAAAGTTGACCATCAAAAAGTCCACAATCTATATGCTCTATACGAAGCGGTGGCCACGGAACAGGCTTTCGAACGAAAGAGACCGAACAGAAGACCGTTTATCTTAACGAGATCGGGTTTTTCCGGAATACAAAAATATGCCGCTAAGTGGACTGGTGATAATTCCTCCACCTGGGAGCATATGAGGATGTCAATTTATATGTCCCTAAATCTTGGACTATCTGGTTTACCTCTCGTGGGCCCGGATATTGGTGGTTTTGACGGAGACGTAGAGCCAGAACTTTTAACACGCTGGATACAGCTTGGATCGGTATTGCCTTTCTTTCGAAATCATTCCAGCCTAGACACAACCCCCCAGGAACCCTGGTCGTTTGGTGAAAAATACGAGGATATAAACAGAAAATATATCTCGCTCCGGTACCGTCTTTTACCTTTTCTCTACACGGAATTCTTCCGGACTCATAGGAGCGGAATTCCAGTTATGAGACCACTATTTATGGAATTTCCGGCAGATGAAGAAACGTATTCTGTATCCGACCAGTTTCTTATAGGTGATAGCATGCTTGTTGCTCCGGTGGTGGAAAGAGGGTCGGAAAGACGGTTGGTTTATCTGCCTTACGAAGATGGAAATCGGGAGATATCCTGGCTTGATTGGTGGACGGGCAACAGGCTTGAGAGTGGGTACAATGTTTTGGAAGCTCCGCTCGAGGTAATGCCAATTTTAGTTAGGGAAGGAAAAGGAATACCTTACACGGCACCGGTCCAGCATACTGGCGAAGTCCGAAAGGAGTTGAATATCAAGGTAAACCCAGGTTCGGGGGATCAAAAGGAAGTCCAGGTGCCCATCTATGACGATGACGGGGAGACAAAAGGTTACGACCAAGGAAACTACTTTTACGGGGAGTTCATTATTGAGGAAAGCGGAGAAGGCACGGCCCTGGAATTAGAAGTAAAGCACGATGGATACGAGCCCTTCTGGAGCGAGATAGAGGTAATCAATCCTGATTAACCTCGATTAAACTCGCCCTCTCGAAATAGGATCATCTCATCTCTACCTATCGCCATTTGATGAGCCTGGACTCGTAAGGTCTGAAGCTTGTTACCTCGGAAAATTCTGAGGTTTTGACCGGATAATTTGACAGGAGTAATTCCGCTTCAGTTCCGGTTAATTCGTCTGGAATAGATAAATTCTTCTTTTTAGGGGAGAAGTTAAGTATAGTCACTGTAGCTTCTTTATTACTTTCTCTCCGAAAAGCAAATATCTCCTTGTCACTTTTCAGGAATGGCTCGTAGCTTCCGTAGACCAGAACTTCGTGTTTGTTTCTTAAAGAAATAAGTTTTCGGTAGAACTGTAGGACGGAGTCCTCCTTCTCTTTTTCTCGTTCTACATTGATTTGATCCTTGTTCGGGTTAACGTTGATCCAGGGATCACCTTCAGTAAAGCCAGCATTCTCTTCCGAAGACCACTGCATTGGTGTTCGAGCATTATCCCGGCTCCAGAATCTAACTTCCTCTTTTACCTCGTCGAAGCTCTCTACCCTGCCCTTCTGTTTCATCTCTTTAAACTGCTGAATGGTCTGGACATCCCTTAGCTCCGAAATATCGGAAAACGTATAGTTGGTCATCCCAATCTCTTCTCCCTGGTAAATAAATGGTGTCCCCGATATAGTCAACAACAGCATAGCGAGAGCTTTTGCTGATTCGCGACGGTATTCCTCGTCATTCCCGAACCGGGTGACCATCCTCGGCTGGTCGTGGTTACTCAGGTAAGTCGCGTTCCAACCGCCTGTTTTAGAAGTGAGTTTTCTCCATCTATTGAGAATTTCTTTCAGTTCCGGCAGTTTCCAGTCCCGCGGTTGAGACCAAAATCCTCCGTCATCAAGGTCAAAAGTAACGTGATCGAACTGGAATATCATGTCGAGTTCGTTCCGGGAAGGATCCACGTATTTTGCCCCTTCATCGTCAGATACTAGCGGAGTTTCGCCAATGGCAACGGCATCTCTTCCCGCAAAGACCTCCCTGTTCATCTCCTGTAAATAGCTATGAATATTCGGGCCGTCGACGTAATATTTGCTTCCCCGCGACCCATATGGCCCTTTAGACGTGTCGTCCGGGAGTTCAGGGTTCTTGGAGATGAAGTTTACGACGTCCAGCCGAAAACCGTCAATACCTTTGTCCAGCCACCAGTTCATTATCTCGTAAAGCTCTTTCCTGACTTCGGGGTTGTCCCAGTTGAGGTCAGGCTGTTTTCGCGAAAACAGGTGGAGGTAATGCTCCGTGGTTAGGTCGTCGAATCCCCAGGCTGATCCACCGAAAACGGATTCCCAGTTGTTTGGCGGCTCTTTTTCAATTCCTCTCCGCCAAAAATAGTAGTCTCTGTATTCGTTTTCCCTGGATTTTCTCGATTTACGAAACCAGCGATGTTCGTCGGAGGTATGGTTTGGTACGAAATCCATAACGAGTTTTATTCCTCGGTCGTGAAGGTCCTCGAGCAGAGCTTCCCAGTCCCCCATTTCACCGAACTCGTCCATAATTTTCCGGTAATTCCTGACGTCGTAGCCGTTGTCGTCGTTTGGTGAGTCGTATACTGGATTTAGCCAGACTAGATCTATTCCCAGGTATTCCAGGTAGTCAACCTTTTCCCTGATACCCGGCAGGTCCCCTATACCATCCCCGTTTGAATCGTTGAAACTTCTGGGATAAATCTGATAGACGACAGCTTCTTTCCACCATTCTTTGTTCATGAAACTCCTCCAGATTCAAGTTCTATTCGTAAAAAACTTTAAGCGTGGTGATCTCAAAGGGAGTTAAATCAAGCTGAAGGGTGTCGCCCTGGAGATCGAGTTTTGATTTCTCGTCTTCTATAAGATTTGTCTCCAGTATTTTATCTACGTCAAATCCAAAGGTAACTCCTGTAGAAACTGTTCGACCCCAGGCTTCATAGATCCTTATTATGAGTGCTTTTTCCCCGTTTTCTTCGGATTTTTTTACCGCTTCTATGATTACACCGTCTTCCTCAACAGTCACTAACGAGTCAAATTCAATTATAGATTCCCCGTAACTGGTTACCGTCTCCGTGTTCAACTGGTAGGCCTGCTTTATCACACCGGCATCCCTGAAGTCACCTTCATGCGGCAAGAGGGAATAAGTAAAATCGTGAGAACCCATGTCAGCTTCGGGGTCGGGCGAACTGGGACCCCTTAGCAGGCTCAACCCGATATTGGACTCGTTTACATTTACGCCGTATTTGCTATCGTTTAGTAAAGCAGCACCGAAACCGTATTCGGAGACGTCAACCCATTTCTGATGGGGTACTTCGAATCGTGCCCGATCCCAGCTGGTATTTGAGTGGGTGGGTCGGCTATAGTGTCCGTATTGTATTTCAAAAGTAGCCTCTCTCGAACTAACCGCTATAGGAAAGTGTGTTTTCAGAAGAGTGTCTTTCTCGTGCCAGTCCACTCGTGTTTCAAAGTCTATTCTCTTGCTGTCAGAATAAATAACTATATCCTGAACTAGCTTCGAATTACCGAATTCTCTCTCCTGTCTTAATATACCCCTTACCGGTCCGCTTTCGAGCACGTATGTCTCTTGAGGCGCGGGGAGGCGGTTGCTTACATCATAAATATCTCCTTCTAGTTCCCAGGCGTCAAATTCGGTCGGAAGATCTCTATACGCAATTAGCTGATTGCCCGGTCCGTCAAACACTTCTCTGTCTTCTTTCTTGTCTTTGAGGGTGGATATTGATCCATCTTTACCGAGGCCGATTTTTAACACTGAGTTTTCCATACCCCGTTCCGTTACCTTAATGTCGTTTCGGTAATTAGAACCTTCGGGTTCGATCTTAAAGGTCCTCCCGCCGAGGGAGGGTAGTTTAGCTGCATTGAAAACGATCTTTCCTTCATCTCTTCCAGATCTCTGGACGGGTAACCTATTTCCGTCCGGGTCCAAGGCGGAAATCTCGTCGCTCTCGATATTTGGAGCCTCTATTTCAACCAGACGGTCCGTTAGCCAGGATAGTGAATTGAACACGAAAAGTTTTTCCCTGCTGTCGGAGCGTTCAACTATATCTTTGCTCGCTTCTGTAATTATTTTTTGGGCTGAATCCAGGGCTTTTCCGTAGTCCCTATCTGCGTCCTCGTAAACCTCCCTGATTGAAGAACCGGGAAGAACGTCGTGAAATTGGTTGAAGAGAAGCGTCTTCCAGGCGGCATCAAGTGCCTCCTTTGGATATTGAAAGCTGTTACCGCTCAGAAGCGCCGTCGAAGATAATATTTCGGCGTCTCTCAGGGCAAATTCGATCTTTCGATTATTTCTTTTTGTATGCCCCTGAGTTGTGAACGTGCCGCGGTGCCTTTCTAAATAAAGCTCGCCAATCCATTTTTTTAGCTTTTCGCTATTATCCTCGAGATCCTTAAAAAAGTCCTTGAGCTGGCCAAATTCAAGATCAGGCAGGGCTTCAATTTCGTTTATGGCGTCAACCTGTTCTACCATGTCCCTGTTTGGCCCTCCTCCCCCGTCTCCCCAGCCAATAAGGTAAGCAGCCCTATCCAACTCGCCCTTTTCCTTAAAATTTCTTGCTGATTTTACGACTTCGTCAACGGGTTCTTCGAAGGTCATACCATTGTAAGTATCTGCGGGAGGGAAGTGAGTGATCAACTGGGAGCCGTCTATGCCCTCCCAGACGAAAGAGTGATGGGGAAAATCGTTAACTTCGCTCCAGCTGATCTTCTGGGTAAAGAAATATGGACAATCGGCTGACCGTGCTATACCTGGAAGAGAGGCGGAATAACCAAAAACGTCGGGAATAAACGTAATTTTTGGGTCGATTCCAAACTCATTTCGAAAGTAACGTTTTCCGTATAAATACTGTCGGGCGAGTGCCTCTCCCCCGCTGATGTTTACGTCGCTTTCTATCCAGGTTCCTCCCACTGGTTCCCAGTTCTTAGAATCGACTTTTTCCTTTATCCTATCAAATAGGCCTGGGAAGCGGTTTTTTACGAATTCATATATATGGGGCTGAGACTGGAGAAACCGAAAGTTGGGGTAATCTTCCATTAACTTCAGGGCGTTTGAGAACGTCCTGCCGCTTTTTCTCACCGTCTCGCTCCAGGGCCATAGCCACGCCGCGTCTATATGTGCATGACCAGCTGTAATGAGCTTCAGGTCAGAAAATTCCGATTCCAGGTCTTTTAGGTCCTCGATAATTCTTATCGAATCCTTTGATCCTTCTTTTATACGCTTTTCAGAATCTTCTCCGAAAGGGAAAGAGTGGCTTGCTTCGGTTAATTTGTTGAGTATCTTCTTTCTGAGGGGAGAGTTTTCCGGCAACTGCTTTCTCAGGTCGTTGAAACTTTTAAAATCAAAATAAAGCTTTCTGACCTCTTCTCTTGTTTCTACCAGTTCGGCCTTTTCCAGGATAAATTCGTCAATGTCCAATCCTCCCCAAAGCAAAGTCGTGCCGACCTCTACCAGCAGGTCAAACCGTCCGTTTTGTCGAGGTATCTCTTCAAGCTTCAGAAATTCGTGCCCGTGGTCGAAGGACTGAATAGGGCTTCCCTGTGCATAACACTGGGCTTCGACAGCCGGTCTGTCGGATACCGGACTAATCTCGGAACTGGAAGTAGCTCGGGCTCGAAAGCGTAGTGCCGATGTGCCCAGGGAGAAATTTTCAGGTAACTTAAAGGAAAGTCTGAACCAGGCGTTATTTCCCAGGGATAGCTCCGAGGGAATATTTTCGGTATTATTTATGTCCGCTTTTTCAGTTAAGAATGAGCGATCTACCTTTTCTCTATCCCTTTTCCAGGTAAATCCGGGCTCGCAGGGGCTAAAATTCTTCTTTCTTGCTTCCTCCGGTTTCAAAAAGTCGCGGGTCAGATGATAGTAAACATTTTCAAAGATTTTCGATCGGCCAATTGTCATCTCCTGCAATTTATTCTCTGTATAGTTGGCTCTTTTACTTTTTGTAATTTCCATATATCCTCCTTCCGTCTTTTAGGGTTAGACGATGAGTGTAGGAAATTTCCGGTTGCATGTCCATTCTTTAACCCTGTCCCCTGCAAAAAAATTCTGGTGACAGCTGCGGTCGGTTTAGATGACTGTAGTTGGCGGTTATTAAAACTATCCACGCAGGCACCAGAATAAGAATTACGGGAGAATGGATTTCTATAGCAACAAGTGCGGTGGCGGAAAACCCCGGCAGGTACGTTAATATCGCAGTTCTCGTTGAGTTAGACCAGGAAACCTTAAAGGAATCTCTGATAGCGGCAACAGGACCCGCCCCCCCGACCAGAACGCTCGGCAGAAGGTAAAGAAAGAAGAATGGATATACTGCCAGAGGTACGAACAGGAAGAAACTGTAAAAGTTTAAGAACAGGTAAAATAGTACCAGCCAGGGGGCAACTGTTATCAGGGTGGAAAGTAAAAGAACGGGTAGTTTCCCTAAGACGTATTTCCAGTTTTCGATTAGCCCAAACTCCAAGTTGTGCAAAGACCCCCAGCTGTCAACGGCAACGCTCGAAGAACAGAATAGCGCAAGTAGCCCAAGCAAAAAACCGTAGATGATTTTGACCGTGCTGCCCTGCGGAAAAGCGAAACTACCACCGATAATATAAAACCCGAAAAAAACTAAGAACGGTAGTGTAAGCCGGAAAAAATTTTTACCGTAAATCTTCGCGGTTTCTTTTAGTTCGTCCATTTTAAAAAAGTTTTCCCCGTTTAACTTCCGGTGTTTGTGAGGAGCACCTCAATCAACACCACCTAGCTGAAGACCGATCTGCAGGTACTTCTGACCGTATATTAGCACCAGCAAAGTGGGTATAAGAAGTAATATTGCTCCAGCCGCCATGTAATCGTAGTTAATTGTATACTGGCCTGCGAATACTGCTCTCTTGAGAGCTGCGGTAAAGAGCATTTTGGGTTCCGACCTTATAAAAGTCGTCGCAAATACGTATTCCGCCCAAGAAAACCGGAAACCGAATATAAAAGCCGCGATTATTGCGGGTTTCGAGAGGGGGATGAAGATTTTATAATAGCGCCTTATCGGCCCAGCTCCGTCGATGATGGCTGACTCTACTATGGCCTTCTTAACTGTATCGAAGTAGTTTATAAATAGGAAGATGTTAAGGGGCAAAACTAGAATTTGATAGAGGAATATCATCCCGAGACGATTATTCAATAAATTCATCTCAGCAAATAAGGAATAAAGCGGTACGATATTTAGTTGTGGAGGTAAGAGGAACGTTAAAATAACACCTAGGAAGATGACTTTCTTTCCTCTGAACTCGAGCTTGGAAAATGCGTAACCGGCCATTGAAGATATCAATACCGAAATAAATCCGACGGAAAGTCCAACGAAGACAGAATTCAATATGCTTATAAGGATGCCGGTTTCGGTTATAAGCCCTATATAATGGGAAAGGGTCGGGTTTGTCGGTAAAATCTTCGGGGGAAAACTGATCTTTTGCTGGAGAGATAGGCTTGTCACCCAGTAAATTGGCAGTAAAGCGAATATGGAATAGGCAATAAGCAGGATTATTCGGGTAGCTTTTTCAGACATTTTAACCCCCTTAGACAAGCTCTACGTTGGCTACTTTGACGTAGATGTAGATCAAAATGAGATTAATAAATACTGAGAAAACCGTCACCGTCGCTCCGTACGAAAAATTACCCGAGTCAAACGCGGCCAGGTATCCGTGGAGCGGAAAGACCCTGGTAGCATTTAGGGGTCCTCCACCGGTCATGGCCAGAATTAACCCAAACATGTTGATCGTCCAGACCGTTATTAAAATCAAATTTATTAGAATGAAAGGTAAGATGATCGGTAACGCCACCCTGGTAAAGAAAATCCACTCGCTGGCTCCGTCCACCTTGGACGCTTCTACTAGTTGAGGAGAGATGGAAGTCATTCCAGACCCCATTAGGAGGATCGTAAACGGCGTTCCCCACCAGGTATTAGCCAGTATGATTGATATCATGGCTGTAATTGAACCGCCGAAAAAGTCTATCCTGGGGAATCCAATACTCGTGATCACCATATTGAGTAGTCCGATATCTTTGCTGAGCAGCAACTGCCAGCCAAAAGCGGCTATAAGTACAGAACAGAGCCAGGGAAGAATTACGATTGGCCGAAAGAACCTCTCCACTTTTGGTACCGCTCGATAAAGGAGGTAAGAAATTGCGGTTCCGATAATCATCTGAAGGGCAATACTAGTAAAAGCAAATATCGCAGTGTTTGCCAGAGAGGTCAGGGTGCGAGTATCTGTTAATACAGTCCGGAAGTTCTGCAGACCGACGAAATTCCAGTCCCCGATAAAATTCATTAATGTAACGTCATGGAGGACGAGATTAATATTCCAGCCCCAGGCGAAAAATTGAAGGAAGAATAGAACCCCAATTGCAGGCAACAGGAACAGCGCCGGTATTAGAAAGCTATATCGTCGCATATCTATCACGTCGCATAGTCATAGATTAAACCACGAAGGAGGACTAGTTGTCCCCCTTCGTGGCAAATCTGCTGGTTATTGATAAAAATTAGTCTTCCATTAAGTTGTTGACCTTTTCCTCGGCCGTCGATAATGCCTCTTCGGCCGTGGCTTTACCCATGACGACTTTTTGAGTAGCATCCCAGAGTTCCTTTTGAATTTCCGGGTATTCGGGGAAGAATGGTCGCCAAACTCCGCCGGCAACTCCCTTTCTGAACCTATTAAACCATTCTTCTGGTAAAGTTTCGCCAATCATCCTTTTCTGGTAAGTTGGGGACTCCCAGACCCATTCTGTAGTCGGGAATTCACCCTGGTATGCGGTCATTTCTGCATAGGCTTCACGATCTTCGAATACCTCCATAAGGACATCGAATGCTACGTCCGGGTGGTTTGCTGTTTCCGGTATGGTCCAGAGCCAGCCACCGGTGAGGACTCTCATATCATGACCCTCGAAAACGGTGGTGGGGATGACGCCTATTTTTTCCTTGATTTCCTGGACGGATAAGTCCGGATACTTGCTGTGAATGGCCGCTATATCCCAGCTACCTTCGTAAGTCATGGCGTAGTTCCTGTCCAGGAAGTTGGCAAGCATCCACTGCCAGGACCTCTGCATAGTTGCGCCAGCTTCTTTTAGTTTCTTGACGTAGTTCAGAGACCTGTAACCGGCTTCGTTGTTGAAGCCCGCTACCCATTCTCCGTCATCGTTCTGCTTCAAGATTTTTCCGCCTAGCTGATAGAGCCAGCCGTACCACTGATCGACTACCCACTTACCGTTGAAGGGGTACTCCAGACCGCCGGCCATGTTGAAGTCCTCTTTAGCAGTCTCCGTAATATCCGGCAGAGCTTCGAGCAGGCCCTCAGACGACATGATGTCTTCCATCGTGTAGCCCGCTTCGTGGAGAACGTCCTTCCAAACCCAGATAGCTCTCGTATCGGTGGACCGCCAGAGTCCGTAGTAGGTACCTTTGTAGCTTGAACCCTTCTTGAAAACGTCGTACATCCCGAGGTCGTTTGCCCACTTTTCGTACTGGTCGGAATATTTCCCGGATAGGTACCCGCTTGCAGCGACCTTACCGAGCCAGATATCGTCCATTTCTACGTAATCAAAAGTCGACTGAGAAGTGACCGCGAGCATGATGGATTTCAGCATGTCCCCGTAAGGGTAAACTTCCCCTTTTAGCTGGATATCCACACCCGGGTGTTCCGTTTCGTATTTAGTAGTAGGGAAGTGGTAGTAGACGTAATCCGGGACTTCCCCCTTCATCTTTTCTCCTTCTAACGGGCCTATATAAGGCGCTCGTTCGATTCCGGCGCTCTGGACCGTCATTACTTTTTGTTTTATAACTTCTTCTTCCTCGTGGCTGTCGGATAACCCAACTACGAAGCAGCCAAAAATTAAGGAAAGCACAAGTAAGGATGAGATAATTTTTTTCATGAATTTTAACCTCCTTTTAAAGATTAAGTACTCTATCCATCAATGTTGCTCCTTCTTTGAGTTAAATTTTTGTTTTTCACCCCCTGTTTTCGATTCGGTTTCGTTACAACCGCACGACTCCCTGATCTTAAGGTCAGCAGGAACTATCAAGTGGGGTTCTTCTTCCTTCCCTTTGATTATCCCTATGAGCTTTTTAGCTGAAAGGTAGCCTAGCCTTTCAGTATTTAGGTCGACTGTGGTCAGAGGCGAAGCGAGGTGTTTTGCCAGTTCCGATTCCCCTACAACTACTAGAGCTACGTCGTCCGGCACTTTTAGCTTCAGCTCGCGTAAGGCTCTTAATGATCCAATCCCTTGAACTTCCACGGAGATGTACATGGCCGAAAAATCCTTTTCCGACGCGTTGGCTAGCACTGTTTCGTAGGCGGACTGCTCATTTAGATCGGACTCCCAGACGAGCTCTTCCCGGAACGGTATACCAGCTTCCTCGAGCGCCGACCTATAACCCATTAGCCTGTTTCTGGAAACAGTGAACTTGCCCGGACCGGACAACATAGCGATCCTTTCGTGACCGTGGTTTATGAGGTGTTCCGTGGCTACTCTGCTTACGTCAATATTGTCATTGTCCACGTATGGAACGTTCTCGACGGGATCACCAAGGAATACCACGGAGTAATCATAATTGCGGATCACGTCAAGGTAAGGCATTGCAGTAGTTGGGTGGGTAATTACGGAACCACTAACGCTGTCGGAACGTGCTGCGTATTCTATTCGCTCAATTGCCTCTTCTTCGGACTCAACGATCTGGAGAGAAAGGGTCATTCCCATCTCTCCGGCGGCTCTGTGCATTCCGGAGATCATATTCTGGAAGAATTCAGTGGAGGAAAAAACACTCTTAAGCTCTATTGGGATGAGCAGCCCGATGGTTTCGGATTGACCTGTAGCCAGACTTTTTGCGGCTGAATGTGGTTGATAATCGAGTTCCTTGGCGGCCTCGATGACGGCCTTTCTTGTCTCGGAACTGACATTTGGTTTTCCGTTAATAGCGAGTGATACGGTGGAGGGTGCAACTCCAGCTTTTTGAGCAACGTCTTCGATTGTCGCTTTGTCTGACATAACTAAAATAAGGCTCACCCTTCTTTTAAAATCGAAGCGCTTTTAGTGTATCAAAAAAGGAAATTCTTGTCAAGTTTTGTACTTTTATTATATTACCTTATATAACACCCTATATACCGGCTTTATAACACACTGTTAATAGATGGAAATTTCTTAGGTCGAAGATAGGCCCCCGTAGGATAAGCAAGGGTGTTCAAAATCGAAGCCTTTCGATATAGGCTACTTCGATTTGAACCAATTCGAAAGCTAATAATGGAAAATCTGTTTTACGTCCAGCTCGAATGGGTCTATAGTCGTTCTTTTGCGCTAGTAAGAGCTTTTAGGTAAACATCTTTTACGGGTGTATCGTTTTCTTCGGCGAGACGCTGACAGGACTCGAATTCGGGAGAGTAGTTGACGGGTTCGCCGTCGAGGTAGCCGACTTTTATTTTAACGGGACCGAATTCCGTTTCCAGGGTTTTGATTTCCC
>JAGXKX010000070.1 GCA_018335015.1 Candidatus Bipolaricaulota bacterium | reverse complement strand
GGGAGAGAAAGAATATCGCCACTCCCAGTAAAGTCATCGCCAGGAACATCCCCAGGGCAGCGACGTAATTGGCGCGCTCGGCTCGGTCGAATCTCTGAGCCCCAATATTCTGACCGGTCATCGTCTCTACGCTCCTGGAGACAGCGAGCGCGGGCAGGAAAACTGTCGAAAACACTCTTATCCCGATCCCGTAACCTGCCACTACACTGGTGGCAAATCCACCGACTACGGACAACAGGGCGTTAACCGAGACAGCTCTTCCCGTTCCCTCTATCGAAGCAGGAATTCCGATACCGAAAATCTTCCTGAATAATCTGAAATCGGGCTTCATGTAAGATAGGTGAATCTGAAGGCCTTTCCTTCCCGTAAACAATATCCACAATCCAACTAACAGCCCAAGACCCCGACAAAAGACTGTGGCTATCGCTGCTCCCTGAATACCCATCCGGGGAAACCAGAACCAGCCAAATATTAAAAACGGGTCGATGAAAATATTCAGTACTACTGAAAAGAGCATGACGAGCATTGGGGTGAGGGTTTCACCAAACCCCCTCATAAGTGCTATAAACACGGAAAACCCAAATAGCGCAAATAATCCCAGCGTAACGATACGAAGGTACCCGGTTGCCATCGGTATAACATCGGGTGACGCACCAAGCAGTTGTAGAACTGGCTTAACCAGGAAATATCCTCCGACGCCCAATAATATGGCAACGGCAAAGCTGAATAATATAGTCTGAGAGGCGGCATATTCAACTTCCTTTCTGTCACCGGCACCCTCGTGCTGGGCTACCAGAACGCTCCCCGCCACGGCAACTCCCATACCAAGAGCAATGAACAAAAATACAATCGGATAGGAAAACGTAATAGCAGCAAGGGCTTCCTTGCTCAACCTGCCTACCCAGAACGTGTCGGCAAGACTGTAGGCCGTTCTGAGCAGGTTTGTTATTATTACGGGCAGGGAAAGGAAAAAGAGCGGTTTAATCAGGCTACCTGAAGTGAGATTAATATCTTTTTTGCTTCTAAATAACTTCTTAATATTCAACATTCCAGAGAGTCAAGAACCTCGCCCCAAGGCACGGGGCTTGTAGAAAAACATACTTAACTACGAACTTCGGTCTTTTACAGAATAAGACCCAGCAGTTGATCGAGGACGCTTCCCGACTTATACCTGGTATAAGAAATAAACGAATAGATAATCACCCGGCATTACTAAGTATTGTTTACTCGATTGACTGCTGGACAAGCAACCAGCTGATTTATCCCCAGGGGGTGCCCTGGGGCATTCTCAGCTATTATTGGTAAAGATTGAAATATTGATAAATTATCGACAAGACAGGGCGGATAATCAAAGCCAGATTGTAAGAAATCTACCAAACTTTCGTACTTTTTTACGGAATTAACCGTCGGGTCGCGTCGAGTAAGTAGGAAAAAGTCGGCTAAAAGTTCTAATCGACCCAGCCTTTACCCTTCTTCTATGGCTAGTTAAGATTATTAAGGTGATAGCATTGGAAACTAGCGACTTTTTAAATCGATTTAAAGATTTAGATGGCCGGGTTGCCATTACCGCGTTTGGGAACCCCGATCCGGACGCGATCGCGTCCGCTTTTGCGCTGGGGAGGATTTTCGACCACTACGGAATAGACTTTGGCTTCCTATTCGAAAGCGAGATTAATAGACCCGAAAATCAGTTGCTGGTTAACTATCTGGAAATGAGGATCGATAAACTTGGCCAACAGAGCTTTGACGGCTATAAGCACGTTTCACTGGTCGATTGTAATCCGGACCGGGTTGGTGAAGAAAGGAGAAAAAACCTGAGTAGTGAGCTGGATAACAAGCTTTTATCCGTCCAGGACCATCACCCTATTAACGAAGACGAACTTGGGGATCTGAAATCCGAGAGTGCTTTTATCGATATAAGGCCAGAACTCGGGTCCTGTTCCACCATCCTGGCCGAGTGTATTGCCGAGTCAGAATTGGAGTTTGACGGTCACACTGCCACCGGTCTGTTTTACGGCCTCCACTCTGACACCAACGGTTTGTTGAGAAGCTTTGCTCCTTACGACGTGGAGCAGCTGACAAATTACGTGGAACAAATAGATATGGAGTCTCTCAAGGATATTGTCGGCGGACTTATGACGTCCGAGACTTTCGAGGTGATCCACCGGGTCACGGACGAGGATTTTTGCGAAGTGCGTGGAACTTACAAATTTGCAAACGCGGGCACTTTAACCAGTAAAACAAGTTCAGCTATTCCTCAGGTCGCCGATTTTCTCTTGAAAGAGGAGGGCATAGAGGGGATAGTTGTAGCCGGTATCGATCTGGATAATAATATCGTTTTGGGATCAGTCAGGTACTCGGGATCCAGGTATACCGCGGAGGAAATTGCTGCAAAAATCGCCAGAGGAGTTGGAAGCGGTGGGGGTCACGTCGAGATGGGTGGATTTCAGATTCAACCAGGTGTTTTATCGGATACTATTAATCGAGAATCGACCCAGAACGCTTTAATTGAAAGCGTAAAAGAAAGGTTTTTTAACGTAGTTGGAAAAAAATCAGATAGCTAATCAAGTCATTGTGGGGTGTAGATCAAGTGATTGACGACCAAATAAATAAAACGTTACTTACGGAAGAAGGGTACGAGCGACTTTCAGAGAAGGTCGAAAAAATCCAGGGCAAAGTGCAACAAAATCGCGAGGACATGAGCAGAACCGCAAAGAACGGCGATTTGAGCGAAAATGCAGGGTTTATGGCCGCGAAAGAATCTTACAAAAGCCATCTAAGTAGCTTAAACGAACTCAGGGACGTTCTGAACGAAGCGCGGGTAATCAAAGAGAACGAGATAGAAAACGACCGAGTGGGATTTGGCAATTCGGTTACCGTAAAAGATCTCGACGGGGACGCGGAGTATACCTATAGAATTGTCGGCAAGTACGAAGCAAGGATGGAACATGGGGAGATTTCCGTCGAATCACCTGTCGCTCAGGGGTTGGTGGATAAGGAGACAGGAGATGTAGCCGAGATCGACACTCCGGGCGGTAAAACCAGGTACGAGATTTTAGAGATCGACAAATAGTTAGATCAACGTTCTGAGCTTTACGGTTATCCTGGATGGCGTAAGCCTATCCGGGAATAATTTTTACGCTACCAAACAAGGTGAAAGCGTGCCGGGAATAGTGTTTTTTCGAACTGAGGAGCTGGAGGCACTAAGGGAGTTCTATCTAAACAGAATAGGGGCAGACCTGTGGCGGGACCAGGGCAAATGTATAATTTTTGATGACAATGGCTTCAAGTTTGCCTTTTGTAAAACTAACGAGGAACCCGAAATCTGTGGGGTTATAACTTTACTTTACGACTCAAAAGAAGAAGTGGAGAGCGTTCACCGGAAACTGAAAGACATTGCAGTTTCCGAACCGGTTTCCAGGAAGCCGGACTTTGACATCTATCAATTTTACGGGAAGGACCCCGAGGGGAGGACTCTGGAATTTCAGTGTTTCCTGGACCGGGAAGAAGGTTAGTAAGATTCTGACCCAATTAGTCGAAGTATCAGAGTAGAGAGCGGGGGCTGTTATTATCCGCGAACCAGTAGAAATCCTTTGCACCGGCGATCTTCACCTTGGTCGCCATCCCACCAATGTTCCGGACACACTGGATGAAAGTTCCTTCTCTCCGGGGAGAATATGGTTGCAATTAGTGGAAAAGGCAATTGGCCGGAACGCGGAAGCAGTTATCCTGGCCGGTGATATAATAGATCGCCGAAACAGGTTAATCGAGGCCTTCGGAGATTTCGAGGCCGGAGTGAAGGAACTAACCAGGGCGGGGATACCCGTTTACGCGACCTCGGGAAATCACGATTTTGACGTTTTACCAGATCTGCTTACCAGTCTGTCCGATTACGATATTAGCCTTCTAGGCGAAAACGGGGAGTGGGAAACGGTTCAGGTCTACAGAGACGGTGCCCCCGTAGTTCGACTTGCGGGTTGGTCTTTCCCCGACCAGCACGTAAATTACGACCCCCTCGAAAAGCTCGACCTGAAGTTTACGGACGAACTTCCGGTTATTGGGGTTCTTCACGGGGACGTAGGTAGGGCTAATGGCCGATATGCCCCTATAACCAGCTCCAAAATGGAGCGTCCCGGTTACGACGGATGGCTCGTTGGACACATTCACAATTCTGACCTCCCCAGCGATTCGGACCCAGTCGTTTTGATTCCGGGAACCCCGCAACCGCTCGATCCCACCGAACGGGGACTGCATGGACCCTGGGCACTGACGATAGATGAGGGGGGCGTCACTCAACTCGAGCGACTTCCAGTTGCAAATCTTCGCTACGAGAAGGTTACTGTAGACGCCGGAGAAATGAACGGTCTTGAGGGCATTCCGAAGATATTTTATGCAAAAACTGAAGAAATAATTAAAAATTCTGTTCATTCGGAGTTAAAGCTACTGGTAGTAACGCTTGAGCTGACCGGGCGCACCGATATTTACGGAGATCTGGAAGGGGCTAAAGAACAGCTTGCCGAAGACCTTCCTCGAGAGTCAGGAGGTACGGGAGTAACTGTGGCCTCGGTGATAAACCGTACCCTTCCTCCGATAGACCTCGAAGAGGTTGCTCGAGGGAATAGCCCCCCGGCGGTGCTCGCAGAACTATTATTGAAGCTCGAAAGAGGTCAAGAAAATCAAATTCCAGAAGAATTACTTCAGAAGTCCCAGGAGGCTTTAACTGAGACCTATTACGCAAACGCCTACAGGGTTCTGAGAACGCAGGGAGAATTATCTCCACCCGGAAAAGAGACTGCCCTCGAAATACTCGAGCGCCAGGGCTGGAAAATCCTGGATTGTCTACTTTCTCAGGGAAAAACATGAGTAGAGTGCTTTACTTTCAGAATCTGGAGGTCCACCGTTTTCCGGGGGTCCGCCCCTCGGACGGATTCTCGCTGAGTGGCTTGGCTCCCGGGGTTACAGTAGTTTACGGCCCAAATGGTTCCGGAAAAACCACGATAGCTAAAGCTTTACAGCGTCTCCTCTGGCCCGGGAGCTCACCCGAAGCCTGCCACGTAAACGGTAACTTCGTATTAGGAAAGGAAGAGTGGTTTGTCGAAAACGAAGACGGGAAGTGCAAATATACCCATAACGGCGCTGATAGCGACGGTTTTTCCTTGAACTTTCCTCCCCCCGACCAACGGGACCGGTACTACCTCGCTCTCCATAATTTACTTCAGAAAAACACAAAAGATACTGATTTTGCGGAAATTATTACTCGAGAATCCGCCGGAGGCTACGACATTTCTGCTGTCGAAAACGAACTTGATTTTCAAACGAGACCTTCCAACGCGGGCCGTCCTACCGACGAAAAGGCCAAGAGGAAATTAAAAGAAATGGAAGAACTTCGAAGCGAAATAAGCGAATTGCACCAGGAACATCGTACTCTTGACCGATTGAAAGAAAAGTTGGAACGGTCGAGAAGGGCGGAAAGAAAGGCCGGATTCTTCGATAAACTAATTGATTACAGGAAGCACAAGAGAGCGCGAGAGAACTTGAGAAGCCGGCTGGACTCCTTCCCGGATTCGGTTGAGAAAATGGAAGGGAACGAAAAAGAACGACTTGCAAACATTGACAAGAAGATCGCCAGAACCAATAGCAAGAGGGAAAAAGAACAGGAAAAGATCGAAGAATTTACCTCCACTCTGGAAACGGTAGACCTTCCGGAAGAAGGCGTTTCTCCCGGTCTTATTAAGGAGATGGAGGAGAGAACTGACCATTTGGAGGCACTCGAGAAAGATCTGACAGAGCTGGACCGGGAGATTGTCGATCGAAGACAGGTTAAAAAGAAAGTGAGTGCCGAGCTCTCCGATGAATTTTCGACTGCTGAATTAAAAGAGATAGATATTGGCTGTATCAACGACCTGGCTGAATTCTCCCGGGAAGCGGAAGACGTCAGGACCGGGTTAAAAGCTTATCGCCAGTTAGCGAATTGGCTCCGGGAAGAAGAACGTCCAGCATTAAAACTTGAAAAACTACGCGAAGGTAAAAGGTACCTGGAAGAATGGTTGAGAGAGGGTGACTTTTCTTCCCCCGGAACCACCGTTAAAGTAGTGAATCGGGTCCTGGGAGTCCTGAACCTGATTGGAGCAACCCTGCTCGCTCCGTTAGTGAATCCCTTTTTTCTCATCCTGCTTATACCGGCAGGAGGATTTGCCTGGCTCGATCTTTACTTCAGACAGAAAATGGAGCCTCGGGAAACTCACAAAAAGCGCTACCTCGAATTGGATCTTGAAAGTCCTGAAAGCTGGAATAAGGACTCGGTGAGAAAACTACTTCGAAAGCTGTCTCGACTTGAAGTGGATTGCCTCTTCACACGAAAAAAAGACGAACTTCTTGCCGCAAGGGAAGAGGGCTTGAACGATTTCAAAAAAAGAAGGGCCCGACTGGAAGAGATGAAGGACGACCTCGTGGACCATTACGGGGTAGCTCCGGATGTTGATGAAGGTAAGTTCTACTGGTTGCTCCAGCGCTTAAATAAGTGGAAAACCGCGGATGAAGAACTTGAGGGATTTATTGGTAAAAGGGATTCGGTGGCATCAGGAATTACCGAATTACGGGAGAAGTTATCCGAGAAACTAAGGCCTTACAACTACGAAAACCTGGAGGACTCGGCTGATTTCCGCGGCGCTCTGAGAGACCTGAAGGAAAGAAAGGAACGATTTTCCCGCGCAAAAGACGGACTGCGGGAGGTAAAGACCAGAAAAGAAGAAGCAGACGAGCGACTTAACGAACTGAGGAAGGAAAGAAAAGAACTGTTCGAAGATTTAGATATTGAACCCGAGGACAGAACGAAACTATACAGGTATTCCGAAATTAGGGACGAATATTGGAAACTGAAGGCAAAGTTACGAAACCGGGAAGCAGTTTGTAAATCCAAGCTCGAAGAACTCAAAGAAAATGACCATTTCGACGAAGACTTGTTAAATAGAGAACTTGCCCAGCTCAAAAGTCAGCGGGAAGATCTCCGGGACAGGGCCGACAATAAGGACGGGTTATTCGAGAAGATCAACCGGATTGAAGAGAGAATCCGGGGCAGAAAAAACAAAAGAGAGCTGGAAATGGTCGGAGCACAGCTGGACCGTGCTCTGGACGAACTCGGAAATCAGCTGGTCTCGGATTACGAGTCTTTGGCAGGAAACGTGCTGCTAAACTATCTTCGGGAGGAAGCGTTTGGTAGAAGTCGCCCCGGTGTTTTTAATCGAGCGGGAGAAATATTCGCGAGAGTTACCAGGGGAGAGAATAGATTGGTTATTGGCGAGACGAACCCGCCGTCATTCAAAGCTGTTGACACCGAGTCTGGAGAAACTAAGTCCCTGGAAGAGTTGTCAAGCGGTACCCGGCTCCAGCTATTGTTGTCCGTGAGAATGGCTTTTGTGGAACAACAGGAAAATGGTATCAGGCTACCGCTTTTGATGGACGAGGTCCTGGCAAATTCCGATGACGTGAAAGCTTCGGAGGTTATAGACCTAGCGCTGGAATTTTCACAGGCCGGAAGACAGGTTTTTTACTTTACTGCTCAGGGAGACGAAGTTGCACGGTGGCGGGAAAAACTGGGAGAATCGGGGGAGGTCTCCGGTAGTTTTATCGATCTATCGGAAGCTAGAGGTTTGTCCGAGACCATAGAAGTCCCCGAAGGTACAAGCTTTGAAACCGATAACGAGCCCCCACGACCCGGTAATATGAGTCGCGCGGAGTACGGGGAAGCTATTGAGGTACCCCGGTTCGATCCTGCTAAAGGTGCGGGAACAGCTCATCTCTGGTATTTAGTGGAAGACCTGGAAGTTCTTTACCGACTTTTAAATCTGGAAATAGATACCTGGGGACGTTTCAAAACGTTAAAAGAAGAAAGTGCGAGAGTCTTAAAACGGTTTGACGATGAGAGATTAACCAAAATAAGTGAACTCGGGCTCGTTATCGAACGGTACGTAGAGGCCTGGCGAGTGGGCCGAAATAGGCGAATCGATAGGACAGTGATTGAGAGGTCCGGAGCGGTAACGGAAAATTTCCTGGACGAAGTTTCCGAATTGGTCCGAAAAAGTAATGGTGACCCCGAAGAGTTAATCAAACGACTGGAGGAGGGAGAGGTCTCGGGGTTTAGGACCCGGAAGAAAGACGAACTGGAAGATTTTCTAGAAGAACACGACTACATTAATGACGAAGGAAGACTGGGGCCAGAAGAAATAAAAACCCGTCTGCTCTCGGCTTTTAATCCCTCCGCAATAAAAGAGCCCGGTAAGACTATAAGTCGGCTTATGGCCAGGCTAGCGGAGTTTTGACCCAGGAGCCGTCAACCAGCGTATCGGAGAGATTTTTCCTCAGTTCTTTCACCATCCCCGTACATCATTGTTTTGTCCTCCTGTGCCTCCTGCCTCTTACCTGGCAACTGATTTGACCTTAAAATTCTACCAGTAGACGAAATCCCGGCAGCCAGGTAAGAGGCAGGAGGCTTGAACTAAAAAATATATGGATCCTAGTGAACTTCACCTTGCTTCCGAATAGTGGTGAAAGAACTGAGTTTTCAACTTTCAAGGACCTCTTTGAAGACTTTGTAGTTACTTACAGAAGGCTCGTCCGGGACA
>JAGXKX010000069.1 GCA_018335015.1 Candidatus Bipolaricaulota bacterium | reverse complement strand
TTTTTACCGTGTAAGCTCGTTATAGCGGCATCCTGCCAGGTAGACTTTATTCGAGCAAATGCCAGTTGCATTGAACTTATACCGGGTACCACCTCGAGATCCTTCGGAGGGAACTTACGCCTAAGAAAGTGTAAAAGGCTGTACAGGCCAGGATCGCCCGAAACCAGCACGACGACCTTTTTCTCCCGGTAGTTTTTCTCTATGTAGGGTTTAATTTCCTCCAGTTCTCCAGTAATCTCGAACTTCTCCTTCTCCAGGTCCTCGAAGAGTTCGAGTGCTCGAGAACTACCTAAGAGTACGTCGGCTTCATCGACTTTTCTTCTGGTAATATTTAACAGAAAATCCCTGCTCCCCGGCCCTATACCGAGTACGGAAATCTTACTCACTTTCAAAAACACCCTCCTCACAGTTTAAACCGGAACAGCCCAGAATACCTGAATTATGGGAAAAGATAACGCTTTTTGCCTTTACTTCTCCGCCAAGCCTTTCTTCAGCCCTTTCCACTACGCGGTCGGCAAGTTCTTCAAATACCTCGGCGAATTCGTTTTCCAGCAGTCTACCGGCTGCTTGCTCCGCCGTATTGGCGTCAAAGATCTCTCCGATCAACGGTCGAACCGCTCCGCAATAAGCAGCTATACCGGCGAGGATTTCCAATCGGGCATCCGCCACCTTGCTGTGGGTATTGAAAATACCCCCTGCCACTTTGACTATCTTCCCGATATGACCAAATAGTGTTACGGTTTCCACTTCGAGGCCGGAGGTTTGATCAAGCATGTAACCGACGAAATTGCTCATGCGAACTATCGACTCGGAAGAAAACCCGGATTTTTTTGCGGTTTTTTCTCCTGAATTACCAAACACCATTACTATCTCGGTTTCACCTAGTGCTACAGTTTGGCTTAGCTCTGCGGCGAGGGATCTCTTATAGGAGTCCTCGGACATCGGCTCGACTATCCCCGTAGTTCCGAGCACGGAAAGTCCTCCTTCTATGCCCAGTTTCGGATTGAACGTATCCTCGGCAACGCTTTCCCCCTCCGGGATTTCTATAGTAACCCGAACACCTCTATCGGCAGGAAGAACTTCTTCTACTTCCCTCTTTATCATCTCCCGGGGCACGGGATTTATCGCGGCCTTCCCTTTTTCTACGGGCAGACCGGGCTTTGTCACCAGACCCACTCCTCTCCCTCCTTCGAGAATAAACTCACCACTTTCGGCGGTTTCCACTTTTGCACGTATTTCCAGCCCATCGGTAATGTCGGGATCGTCACCGGCGTCTTTAACAACACCGGCAATTACGGTTCCTTTGGTTGAGTCATGAAACCTCGGTTCCAGCTTGAGCTCGGCGCCTTTCGGAGTTGAGATAGTTATCGAATCAGGATCTTCGCCCTGAAAAAGTGACAGAACTGCCGCCTTTGCGGCTCCCGCGGCCGCACTTCCCGTGGTGAAGCCCTTCCTCAGTTTTTCCCCGTTTTTGACCGTATAAGATTCAAATGTCATGCTATCTCTATTTGAACATATAAAGGATAGAGTTGACGATCGAGGCCGCTACGGCACTCCCACCTTTTCTACCATGAACGGTTATATAGGGGACATCCAGGGCGGATAAACTCTCCTTCGCCTCACTGGCTCCGACGAACCCGACCGGCGTACCCACTACCAGGTCGGGGTCCATTTCTCCCTTTTCTACCAGATCTATCAGCTCGTTAAGTGCCGTCGGTGCATTGCCGATGGCAAAAACGCGGTTATTCTCAAGTCCTACCGCTATCCTCATTGCCACCCTCGATCTCGTTATCCCCAGTTTTTCTGCTCTGGCTGCCACCTCTTTGTCGGAGATGTAACAATTTAGAACCCCACCAAGCTCAGCCAGGATCCTTTCATTTATACCACTCTTCAACATATTGACGTCCGTGACCACGTTCGACCCGGCCTCGAGTCCCTGTTTTCCACTTGCGATGGCTTCCGGAGAAATCTCGATCAAATCCGCAAATTCCGAGTCCGCAGTGGCATGGACAACTCTTTTGATCACCCTAGCCTCTTCCGGCTTCCTATCGAGACTTCCGAGCTCCTCTTCGATTATTTCAAAACTTTTTGCTTCAATTGCTTCGGGGTTGTTTAAATTCATGGTTTAGCTTTCCTCCGGTTTACTCAGTTCCGAACTATTTCTTTCTATCATCCGGATAAGTTCTCCCTTGTTCCGGGGTGAGCCGTTCTCGTCAACTAAATCCGTTCCCTTGAGCGATTCAAAAATTTCCAGAACCCCGGGCTTCTCAAGATTTACTTCTTCTAACAGGTTATCGTTCCGAAATAGGTCCTCCGGTCGGCCTTCCGCCGTCTTTTTCCCTTCATTCAAAAGGAAACAGTAATCGGCCCAGGAATAAGCCAGATTTACGTCGTGAGTCGACATTATAACAGTAGTGCCTCGCTCGTTTAGCCGATCGAGAAAATCCACTATCTGATTCGCCCTGGCGGGGTCCAGTCCGGCAGTTGGTTCGTCAAATATTATGACTTCCGGCTCCATTGCAATAATACTGGCGATCGAAACCATCTTCTTCTGACCAAAGCTCAAAAGGTGAGTCGATTTATCGGAAAGATCCTCTATATCAGTGATCTCCATCGACCGTCTTACCCTCCGTCTTACCTCCTCGTCGCTCAATCCTATGTTCGAGGGCCCAAAAGAAATTTCCTGATATATGCTACCGGAAAACAGCTGAGAATCCGGGTCCTCAAAGACTATTCCGACTTTTCTCCTCAATTTTTTCAGGTCCTTTTTTCTGTGAGATATTTCGCTTCCTCGAAAAAGAATGGATCCTTCGTCACACTTCAAAATACCGTTAAAATGCAGAAAAAGGGTCGATTTTCCCGCACCATTGGGACCCAGAACTGCTACCTTTTTATCTTCCGGAATGTCAAGGGAAATCTCGTCCAGGGCTTTGGTCCCGTCCTCGTAGCGGAAAGTAACTTTCCTCGCCTCAAGAGCGCTTCCGGGCAATTCTCTTCACCTGAAATAAATCGATATTAGGACCAGACTCGTCTCCAGTAATAAAATGGCTGTAAGATTTGTTCTTGAGAATTTATACTTTCGCCTTGCTACCTTTAACTCGCCGTCGTAGCCTCTGGTTTCCAGCGCAATTATTAGGTTCTTTGCTCGATAGTAGGACCTGACAAAAAGGCCGGAAACTAACTGCCCCAGAGAATTCATCGTACTTCGAAGAGAGGAGTAACCAAGCCTGGATAACTGAGAATTCTTTATCCGGGAAGCAGTAGTTGAAAGGACGAAAAGCAGGTGATAGATAAAGGTCATTAGTTCCAGAAAAAGTTTTGGGACCCGGCATTTTTTCAATACCGAAATAAGTTCAACAACCGGGGTCGTAAGTATCAGAAAGTACAGTGAGGTAATAGACCCCAAAGACTTCAGGAATAATTTCAAACCGAAAATAAGATTGCCGAGCTCGATACCCAACCGGAAGCCCCCAAGCTTGAGCCTCCAGAGGTAATTGACCTCGCTAGCTTCCGGGCCAGCGACGGTAATAACAACCGTCAAAACGGCTACAACAAGGAAAGATCCGGGTACCGTAAGCAATCGAAGATAAAACCAGGGCGAGACTCCTGCAACCAGCGTCGCACCCAGGCTCATTATTAGAATTACCATCAAAGAAGTAACTATCGAACCCCTAACCAAACAAATTAAGACGGTCCCGAGCGAAAATACCGTTTTCTCCACCGGGTGAACGGAGCGCAGATCGTTTGAATAAGAATAACTGTCTATTCCCTTCATTGTTCGCTATTTTCCCCTGGCTCGTGTTTTGCCCTTTTATAACCAATGTAGTACCCAATTATTAAGGCACCAACCGCGGCCTGCAGGGAGAACAACAGACTTTCAATTTCACCGCTTGGAGGAGTCCAGAACGACCCAAACCAGGGCTTATACTTCGGGGCAAGTCCCTTAATTATTCCCTCTGCTTCTCCGTCAGCTCCACCGAAGCTAGCGTTCTGGTTCACGAAAAAAGGTGCGACAACCAGAATTATTATCAGAGATAAAACGAGTATATTTCTCAGTTTAGCCCTCATAGCTACTCGCTCCCAGTTGAAACTCCGAAAGTTGGGCCAGCTCGTCCTTGCTGTAAGATCGGAGGAAATTAAATACGAGAACAGTCAATAGCCCTTCTACTGCAGCAAGGGGCAACTGGGTAACGGCAAACACCGAACCAAACTTCATAAGGGCCGCAAAAAATCCCCCTTCCGAAGCCGGGAAAGCTCCGGCGAGCTGAACCGACGTCACAATGTAAGTTGCGAGATTAGCTAGAAACGCTGCCAGGAATACAGAAAACCCTCCGGGAACGCCTGTTTTTTTAGCCAGCTTATAAGCTCCGTAAGCGACAAAACCTCCAACTATAGCCATGGAGAAGACGTTGGCTCCAAGCGTGGTAATCCCTCCATGAGCGAGAAGTAAAGCCTGGAAAATAAGCACGATACTGCCGAGTATAACCATTGGCCATGGTCCGAATAATACTGCACCCAAGCCAATTCCCGTAGGATGCGAACAACTACCGGTAATGGAAGGTATTTTGAGAGAAGAAAGTACGAATACAAAAGCACCTGCAACGGCAAGCAGAATTTTTACTCCCGTGGGTTTTTCCTCAACTATTTCTCTCAACTTCTTCATACCAAAAATCAGAAAGGGCAAAGATACCGCCCACCAGATCCCTGCCCACCTGGCAGGAAGGAAACCCTCGGCTATGTGCATTGCCCCCGCCCTGGTAAATGGCAAAAAAACGAATAGCAAACTAGCCAGAACAACCCTCAGGCGTTTTTGCATACTATTCAACCCTTTCTTGGTTTTTAAACAAAGACGATTTGTCACAATGTGAGAGGAACTGGTTAGTGGGATAGCCTATCCCACTAATTTGATAATCAGTTTAACGTCTAAAAACTGCATTTTCAATGCATAGTTGTAGCCGTCGATCAATTTAGAGGCAGTAGATAATATTTGTGGAAGAGGCATTAACGGGAGAGGGCCTTTGGCTGTAACGGTCAGTTATCTTGATGATACTGCTTGTCCCGCCTGCAGAATTGCAATCAGAGGACTCATGAAGTCCTGAAAGGAAAAATTTCGGACAGGCCAAAGGCTCGAATTTCAAATTTTATTGACCTTGTAGAGCATACGTCTATTAAAAAAGGAAAGACAGCTTCAGCCGAGCGCCTGCTTTGTCTCCCGTGCCAGTACGGAAAACTTTGCCTTCGACGCAGTAAGGTCTGTCCCTACGCCCAAATTCGTGAGCG
The DNA here is from genome assembly GCA_018335015.1 of Candidatus Bipolaricaulota bacterium. GTDB lineage: Bacteria > Bipolaricaulota > Bipolaricaulia > M55B111 > M55B111 > JAGXLP01. Next base: position 3,372 of record JAGXKX010000069.1, on the reverse strand, counting down.
TCTCCTCAGTCGGTCGACCCAGAGCGCCGACGAAACCATCGTTTAAAATCCTCCTTACGAAATCCTGGTCCTCAGCTAGTTCCAGGAGATGGTGAACCATCAAAGAGCTGGTAAAGAGAAAAATCTCGGCTTTCGCAATTTTGTCGTCGAGGGAATAAGAAGGGTTCGGAGGCTCAAGGTAGTACAATTCGGTTTCGTGAACGTAAGCACCGGCGGCATTTAGCCCGTTTATTAACTTCTCAGTCCCCTCCGAACTTCTGGCAACCTCGACCTTCTTCCCGATAACCCGATCCTTTAGTGACTCAACCAGTCCCGTAGAAGAAAACACTTCCGGCACGACGTCTACGTCAACACCGAGTTCCGTCAGGGCCTCCGCCGTCTTGGGCCCAATAGCGCAGATCGTAGAGGCTCTTAATTCATCAGGATTTACGTTATCCAGAGCAAATCTAACCCCTGTCCTGCTCGTAAATAGAGTAAAATCACAGTCAACTCTCGGTCCTTTCCCCTTGCTTCTCGGGACCAGCAAGGGAAGCTCTATCACCTCAAACCCGAGATTTTCAAGGACTTTTCGAGATTCCGCGATACGGGATTCAGGCCTAAATATGGCGACAGTTTTCAATGTTCCTCCGACCCAAATTCGGGAATCGCATTTACCACTTCTCCCATGACGGTCGTCCCGGGTGGGCGTATTCCGGCTTTCTCGACTCGACTGGCGATATCTTTTAATTCACCCTTCACGATCCTTTGTTCCCGAAGCGTGGCTTTTTCGATAGTTGCCGCGGGAGTAGACGGGGAACGACCATTCTCCATCAGCTCTTCCGATATAGGACCCAGTTTGGTTATTCCCATGAGAATTACTAAAGTTCCGTTGATTTTAGCTAGATCCCCCCAATTTACGTCAGACCCCTCTTTTGTCGGGTCTTCGTGACCGGTAACGAGGGTTACCTGAGAAGCCACTTTCCTCTGGGTAAGGGGTATTCCCGCTGCCGCAGGAGCCGCTATCGCGGAAGTAATACCAGAAACTACTTCTACTTCTATGCCCCGTCTTTTGAGAAAACTCATTTCCTCACCACCACGTCCGAAGACAAACGGGTCACCCCCCTTTAACCGAACAACCATTTTCCCACTGGACGCTTCCTCAACCAGCAGATCGTTTATATCTTCCTGGGTATAACTGTGATCTCCTTTTCTCTTGCCACAATTGATTAATTCTCCGGAGCATATATTCGGGAGGGTATCCGTTATTTCTTCGCCAATAAGCGCGTCGTGCATAACGGTATCGGCTATCTCGAGTAAATTCCTTACCTTTATCGACATCAGTTCTGGATCACCAGGACCGGCTCCGGCTAAATATACTTTTCCCGCCATGCCGCCACCTCCTTACCTATCTTTTCAACTCGTGAATCGGCCTTTTCATCAATTACTGTCTCCGTAACCTCAAAGCTTTGGGATCCATCGTCCGTAAATATCCTGACCTGGATGCTTATCTGGTCCTCATGCTTTTCAACCAGGACGCCCAGCGGTATATCACAACCACCGCCTACCTGCTCAGTAACCTTTCTTTCCAGGTGGGTCTCTCTAAAAGTTTTTTTGTCGGATATATTCGCGATTTGTTCCGCTGCTTCCGATTCGGTCCGGGCCGTCACGGCTATCGCACCCTGGTTGGCTGCTGGAAGTGAGGGTAAAGTAAACTCCTCGTAATCGCTTTGACCCAACCTTTTCAGCCCCGCTTCCGCCAGTACCATGGCATCGTATTTATTGCCCTCAAGTTTTCCCAGCCTCGTGTCCACGTTACCTCTCAGGTTCCTGATTTCAAGATCCGGGCGACGCCAGAGCAGCTGGGCTCTCCTGCGAACGGACGAGGTCCCTACCGCTGAACCTTCTGGCAGATCGGATAACGACTTATATTCCTTCGATACCAGGAGGTCACGGGGCCAGGCCCTGTCCAGTACCGCAACTATTTTTATTCCTTTCGGCAGATCGCTAGGTATGTCCTTCATCGAATGGACACCGGCGTCCAGCTCTCCCTGCAGAACCAGCAAATCTATCTTCCGCTCAAATACACCCACCCCTTCGATCTCGTGTATATATATATTTGCTTCCTCGTCCCCCTTAGTGGCAACGGTCTGTTTCCTGGCCTCTACCTCAATATCTTCCAGTTCTCTTATCACTTTTTCACACTGTCTTAGAGCCAGTTTACTTTTCCTCGTTCCCAAATTTATAGACATTTATCGTAAGCTTCCAGGGTTTTTTCTATATCCTTTTCCGAATGAGCAAAACTTATGAACTGAGTTTCGTATTGACTGGGAGGTAAAAATATACCCTCGTCGAGCATTTTGGGCCTAAATTCCTTCTTCCATTCTTCGTCCCGGCAGGACTTTGCTTCCGAATAGTTTCGAGGCGGCCTATCCAGGTCGGTAAAGAATACCTTAAAGGTCGAACCGAGTCCGGCGACCTGATAGCCAGTCCCCTCAGTCAACTTTTTTAGCCCCTCTCTAAGCCTTTCTCCGAGACTATTTACTTTATCGTGAACTCCTTCCTTTTCCACGTATTTTAAGAGATTGTAGCCAGCGACAAGAGCTACGGGATGCCCGTTGAACGTTCCGGCCTCGTAGGTGTTACCCTGTGGAGAAATTTCACTCATTATTTCCCTTTTTCCGCCAAACAACCCGATCGGGAATCCTCCCCCGGCGATTTTACCCATGGTAGTTAAATCCGGCGTGATGCCGAAGTACTCCTGTGCCCCGCCAAGTCCAAGCCTGAAACCCGTGATTACCTCGTCAAAAACTAGGAGTACGTCATGTTCATCGGCCAATTCCCTAACACGTTCCAGGTAACCGTTCTCCGGCGGAATTACCCCGGCATTACCCATCATAGGCTCCATTATGATTCCAGCTATCTCGGTTGAATAGTTCTCCAGAACTTCTTCTAGTTTACCGGGATCGTTGAACGGTACTTGGAGCGTATGTCTGACGAAGTCCTCGGGTATCCCGTCCGAAGCCGGTATATCCACTGCGCCACTTCCCGCTTCCACCAGGACGGAGTCGTGGGCTCCGTGAAACCCTCCAGCTATCTTTACTATCTTGTCCTTGTTCGTATAGCCTCGGATAGTCCTGATAGCAGCCATCGTCGCTTCGCTACCGGAATTTACGAATCTCACCATCTCCAGCGATGGCACCCGTTCTACCAGGAACTCGGCGAACTCAACTTCAATTTCGCCGGAGAGTCCAAACAGGACCCCCCTATCTATCTGATCTTTGACTTTCTCCTCGACCGGTTCTGGAAGCCCGTGGCCCAGCAACAGTGGGCCATATCCCATGCAATAGTCGATGTATTGGTTACCTTCGACGTCAGTTAACTTACTTCCATCGC
>JAGXKX010000068.1 GCA_018335015.1 Candidatus Bipolaricaulota bacterium | reverse complement strand
AATGAGATTAAATTTTTATGCATAATGCTTCGTATAAGGGAGAACAACTATCATGAAGGGAACGGTTTGAGCACGCGAGTCGGAAATTTATCGACCCGGAAAGCCCGAAGGTCGAACACCCGGACCGCCGAAAGGGTGGAACCGTGCCCGCTCGCCTCGATGTTCAGCTTTGACTGAAAAGATTTTCCTGAACGGTTTCCAAACCCATATTTTTTACACAGTTGTTTCTACACTATTGAGCCGGACCTGCTTGGGCTTTCGTTATTCCAAAGCAGCTGGGGCTCCTATGCCCGGTCTTTGTTCCCGTCTTTGTTAATATAATCCGTCAGTCCGGGAGGGCGTGGGAGCCCTCCCTGCTACAAAGGATGCGGGAATAGCTGTCCGATTCCCACGCCAGGCCCCCGATCTAATTGGTTGTGAGAGAGTTGATTTGTCGTTATAATAAGCTGATCGCGGGCATAGCTCAGTGGTAGAGCGACAGCTTCCCATGCTGTAAGTCGCGGGTTCAAATCCCGTTGCCCGCTCCACTTATTTATTCCTAACACTGTAGGGGCTAAATGGTGGAAAATAGGTCAGAAACGGGATTGTTTCGATTGGATCTACAGGAAATATCGGATAAAGTTTCAACCTGTACCAAGTGCAGATTATCCGAGAACAGGACGAACGCCGTTCCCGGTGAAGGAGACGGTAATTCTGACTTGTTTTTCATAGGCGAAGGTCCTGGCAGACAGGAAGACGAACAGGGGCGGCCGTTTGTGGGTCGTGCGGGAAACAAGCTGACTGAGATCCTGAATTCGGTTTCCCTGGAGAGATCTCAGGTATATATCACCAACATAGTTAAATGTCGCCCTCCCGAGAACAGAACTCCAAAATCAGACGAAGTAGAATCTTGTCTACCTTATCTCGAAGCCCAGATAGCAGAGATAAACCCTTCAATTATAGTTACTTTAGGTAACTCAGCTACGAAGACGCTTCTCGAGACCGACGAAGGTATAACGTCTGCGAGAGGCAAATTTTACGCCTGGCGGGGATCCATCGAGGTATTTCCAATGTTTCATCCCAGTTACCTCCTCAGGAATCCCTCCAGGGAAAAGGGGAGCCCAAAGCATCAGACATGGAAAGACATAAAGAAAGTGAAGAAAGCCTTGACCTCGAGCTAGAGAGTAGAACAGAACTTCCCCTATCCGAACGAGAAGAAAAAGTTTCGAAGTCACTGGAAAAAGCCCAGGAGATGAGAGAAGAGGGAAGTTACGATGAGGGGAAAGACACACTATTAAGTGCTCTCGAGCTGGAAGTAAAAAAAGACAAAATCTACTACCGGCTAGGGAATATTTTTTTCGACTCCGGAGATCTTGACAGGGCGGAGTACGCTTATAAAAGAGCGATAGAAGAGAACGAGGAACACGCCAACGCCCAACACAATCTGGCCGTAGTTTATAAACAGCAGGGAAGGATCAGTAAATCAGTAAAGCAAAGAAAAAAAGCAAATAAAATCGAGTTAGAGAATCCCAAAGATCCTGATCTTACCGAAGAAGAAAAAAGTTACGCCAAAAAATTTGCCGTAAAACTCGTCCTGCTGATTCTCGGGGGTCTCGCGGGATTGGGTCTGGTCATATACCTCGTGTCAACCTTCATCTTCTAATAAAAGTCGCCTGGCTCTTCGGTCCTCTCACGGTTATTTTCCCTTGAATTATTGAAGTTCCCGCACCTGGGTTACCATCCTTGATTGCTTTGAACCAAAAAACGGCGGGGCTACGCCCTGCAGACATGGAGCAGTTTATTTTAACTCAGTTCTTTCACCATCCTTGTCATCATTGTTCTGTCCTTCTATGCCTCCTGCCCCTTACCTGGCAACTGATTTAACCTTAAAATCTTACCAGTAGACTAAATCCCGGCAGCCAGGTAAGAGGCAGGAGGTTTAAACTAAAAAATATAATGATTTCTTGTGACCATCATCTTGTTTCCGAATAGTGGTGAAAGATCCGTTTACATAATTAGGAACTGTGCTCTTATCCCGAGCGATATTGTTGGAGAAATTAATAAAAGGTCTTGAAGGGGAAAAGGAGACTCGCAGGCCGAGTTCAACTACAGTAATTCTCTGTATACGAGGTAATTGCGATATACGGCCTTTACGTAGTTCCTCGTACTTTCCGCCGGGATTTTCTCCAGAAAAAGGTCAAGGTCGCTCGAATCATATTGGGACTCCCATTTCCCCAGATTGCCTGGTCCTCCATGGTACGCGGTTAGTCCAAGTCGTATAGCTCCCCAGTTGGAGGTCTGTTTTGCTATATAATAGGTACCCATCTCGATATTAACCGAAGTCTTGAACCCGTCACCGGACTCGTAGTCCTCCATGTCCAGATCAGCTGCAATTCCTCTAGCCGTAGACGGTATTACCTGCATTAATCCCTGGGCTCTGGCAGTGGAATAAGCTTGGGAGTCAAAAGCGCTCTCCTGTCTAATTACCGCGAAAACCAGCGCTTCGGGAACCCCGAACTTGCCGGCCATCCTTTCGACTTCTTCCCCGTAATACGTGGGATAAGCGGATTTAACCAGGGCCAGCGGCGGAACGAGGTTCCGTTCGAAGTGCCAGTCTAGCAGTCGATTTGCCGTCTTTAAAGACTTCCTGTACTTCCCGGCCAGACTCTCCCATTGACTCTTCAGGTAAAGATAGTCTTTTGGCTCAAGCACGGACTTGATTCTCTCAAGTCGGCTTAAGGCTGGAGAATAAAGGTCGTGGTTCTTCAACTTTATCGCCGTCTCCAGAGTGCTCTTAGTCCCTGCCTCCAGATCACGGCTCGCTATCTCCTCTTCTCGTTCTGAGGGGCTGATATCCGTCGCGTCCCACATTTCATCAAGGCTGAACCCGTCCCTGGACCAGCCTTTTTCCTCGGCAAGCAAGGAATAGTAATTTAGCGGGTAACTCTTTTGGGCCCCTACCAGTTTTAAAAACCTGCCGCTGGATTCATCCGACCTTTCTTTCGTCTTATACCTCCAGAAAACGATTTCGGGAGGAAGTTCCTCGTAAAAGGACTCCAGTTTGCTCAAATAGTGAAGGGCCAGGGAATACCTGTTTTCGGTAAAACTCCGGTAAAATAGTTTCCAGGTAGCTTCTCGTACAGCCGAGCGAGACAGCGCACTCTTAAATATCTCCAGCTGGTTATCCAGAGTCGTAAGTCCTGCGTCTTCCGTTCTTTTTTCAAAGGCTCGGCGTGCTGCCCGCTTACCGTATCTGGTTCCGGGAAATTCCCTGTTCACTTCCAGTAGCCCTTGAACAAGATCGTAATCGTCCTCCGTCCTGTTTTTAAACTGCTCGAGGTAATAACGGGCTCTCGCTTCTTCCTCGCTATTCGGATTTGATTCCAGAAGCCTCCTGAAAGTCCAGCGTGCCTCTTCGGGAAAATCGAGCTTGAACCCGTCAAGCCAGGCAAGTCTAAAGTAGGCTTTGATCCGGAGAGAACCCTCCCAGTTACCCATATTACGAAGCAAGAGGCTTCTCGCTCTCCTGTATTCTCCGTAATTAATCAGCAGTTCAATGTAACTATATAGATCTTCAAGCCCCTGTCCGTCGGAAAAATCGACCCGCTCGACGATGCCTTCAATTTCCTCAAAGAGGCGATCTCTTCGTTGCCCGATAAACCTCAACTCGAGAGAATCGCAAAGATCTATAGCCTTCGTTAGAGCGACCTGAGGACTCTTCGTCCTGGAAGCAATAGCAAATTCCAGCTCGTGGATGTTTTTCCTTTCCTCGGCCCTGACTAAAAACTGGCGAGCGTCCTCAGCCAATCCGAGAGCCCGGTCCGTCCGCCCCAGACCACTGTTAATCTTTGCCTCGAGGTAATGCTTTTCGTAGTTCAGTATTTCTCCGCCAGTTCCGGCGGTAATCCCTTCGAGAACCTCAAGTGCCCTTCGATAATTTTCCAACCCGGTAAGTGCTCGGGAAAGAAGGTAACTTGAATAACCTGAAAGGGGATCTTCTTCGGGATAGTCCTCAAGCAGGCCGACGGCTTCACCGTAGTCCTCGTTACGAATAGCGTCGACCGCCTGAACTAAACTTCCCGACACTTCTGTCAGTTCTGACGACCGGGAAGTCGGGCCCGGAAACAATTGTATGACCAGGAGAAGCCCGGCCAGCAAAACCGCCCCTAATGTAGCTTTGCTTAAGTTTATTTTCATAAAATTTCAGAAGAAAACCGCTCTGGATCTGCCTCCAGCGGGACCAGTATCTTAAATATTATCTTTCTCCGGCCATTTAGTCAACTTTCCTAAACTCTAAACAATATATCCTCTCTCTTGAAAAGACCTATCGCCAGGAAGACGAGCAAACCTGCGAGGGGAACAGTCGTTAAAAAAGTAGCTCCTATATGAAAAAGGTTCGTCGTCCCGACGATCAGTTCCTTGAACGTCTCCAGCGAGTTTAACAGCGGGATGAAGTAGGCAAAGTTTCCCAGCTCAATTCCGCCCGTCATGGAAAGTATTCCCGTGAGAACGACCAGCATAAGTACCGGTGTTTGGTAAACGTTTGCCTCCTTCTGAGTTCGAGCGAACGACCCTATACTAATAACGAGCGCCGACAGTATTGCCACCAGAGGTAACATGGTGAGCAAAATGTAACCGAATACCGCCGGAGTCAAATTACTCAGCGGAAGCGCTATTCCAAACAGTCCGAGACCGTAAACCAACCCAACGACGCTGAACACCGCGGCAATCGCCGCAACAATGAATACGGTCATAAACTTCCCCAGAACGATCTCCTCCCGGGAAAGCCGAGAAACCAGAAGGGTGGATATCGTCCTTTTCTCCTTCTCCCCCGCAGTTATTTCCGCCCCCAGACCCATCGCCGCAGTAATTATCGACAATATGACGAAGTAAGGTAGCATCATTTTCAAGACTTCCTCGCCGATCGCGGTAGCTGCGCTCCCCACTTCGTTCACCTGGATCTCCATCGGGGGAGTTATCTCGTCGTAGCTTACCCCCATACCCTCCAGCTTCTGTTCCAGTGTTTTCTGAAGGTAATTTTCGAGAACTCTCTTAGTTCTACTCAAGGCTATCTCGGAGCCCTGATCAAATTTTCTGTAGGAAATGTCGACGTCGACTCCCGACTGTTCCTTTTCCTCAACCAGCAGGAGTACATCTCCGCTTCCTTCTTCGAACGCCCGACTAGCTTCCCCCTTATCCTCGTAGAACGAAGTCACTATTTCTTCGTCCCTTTCGAAAAAATTCGCCAGAACCTGTGAGGCCTCCCTGTTCTGGTAAATTACCTGAGAGACAGTAGCTCTTCCATCGGAAACGTTCTGGCTCGTAAAATGAAAAATTAGCCCGAGCATCGCGGGGTAGAATATCAAAGGAAAAACGAGCACCAGGATCGCCGTTCTCCTGTCCCTCAAAGCTGCCAGGATTTCCTTTTTGAATAGTAACCAGACGTTTCTCAATTCCTTCCCTCCTCGGCCACTTTGAAGAACAGAGATTCCAGACTCTCCTGATCATTTCTCTTCAGCAGGCCGCTTATTTCACCAAAGGCTTTGATCTCCCCCTCGAACAAAATCGCTATTTTATCACAGAGTTTCTCCGCCACGTGCATGATATGAGTGGAGAGAATTATGGTCTTGCCTTCTTTCTTAAACTCTTCTATATAATCCATGACGGTTTTTGAGGTCATTAAGTCGAGTCCCTGAGTTGGCTCGTCGAAAAACAAGATTTCGGGGTCGTGAATTATACTTCTTGCCAGGGAGAGTTTTTGTTTCATGCCAGTCGAGAGGTTCGTAACCCTCCTGCCCTCAAACTCGTTCATATCCAGTATATCAAATACTTTTTCCATCCTCGGTTCAATCAGGTCCTCCTCGAGGCCGTTAATTCTGGCAAAAAAGGTTAACGTCTCCCGGGGAGTCAGCCTCCCGTATAACCCCATCTCAGTAGCAAGATATCCGATCGACTGACGGACCTCGAGAGGCTCCGCCTTCACGTCGTGCCCATTTACTATCGCCGTTCCCGAGGTCGGCTTCAGAATTGTCGAGATCATTCTCAACGCGGTCGTCTTTCCGGCACCGTTTGGCCCGAGTATTCCCAGTACCTCCCCCGAAGCCGCCTCCAGGTTCATTTTTCTCACTGCGGTAATCGTTTCTTTCCTGTTAAGGTTAAAGTTTTTCGTCAGGTCTACCGTTCTGACCTTTATTTTTCGTGAGTTCACTGCAGACTATCCTTTTTTACGTATTTTGTAAGTTCCTCCGGCAGATCGATCGAGCCGTCCGGATTCTGGTTGTTTTCCAGCAGAGCGACCATTAACCTGGAGGTCGCCAGGCCGGAACCATTTAACGTGTGGAGGTACTCGGGTTTTTGTTTCGAGTTGTCCCCCTCTGGAGATTTAGGACGATACCTGATACTTCCCCTTCTCGCCTGGAATTCTTCGCAGTTACTGATCGAGGAAACTTCCTGATAGGTCTCCTGTGACGGAATCCATACCTCCAGGTCCACGGTTTTACTTGATTGCTGGGCGAGGTCGCAGGTGGGAAGAAGCACTTTTCGGTAATGGAGGTCAAGCTCCTGCAGAACACCTTCCGCGTCCAGAATCAACTCCTCGAGGTGCCTGTAGGAATTATCGGGTTTCACGAATCTGAACAACTCCACCTTGTTAAACTGATGGGTCCGAATCAAACCTCTCTCCTCTTCCCCGTAACTGCCGGCTTCCCGTCTAAAACAGGTCGTAAATGCCACCATCTTCTCGGGCAGCTGGACCTCGGCCAGGATCTCGTCTCTGTAATAGTTGACCAGGATACTCTCCGCGGTCGGGTTCAAATAAAGCTTTTCCTGACTCTCTTTCCTTTCCCCTCCTTCTTCTGCTCTATCGTCTATTCTATACAGGTCTTCTTCGAATTTTGGCAATTGACCCGAAGTATAATAGCTCTTTCCTCTGGCCAGGTAGGGAGGGAAGACAGGAGTGTAGTCGTTTTCCTCGACCTGATAGAAATACATGAAGTTAATTAGCCCCATCTCCAGGAGAGCTCCGTCCCCGTAATAAAAAGGAAATCGTGATCCGGCGATTTTAGAGGCTTTTTCGAATTTGAAAAGATCCAGCTCTTCCCCTATCTCCAGGTGGTTTTTTGGTTTGAAGTCGAACGAGGGCTTCTCTCCGTATTCGGCGATAACCTCCTTATCGTCTTCGTCAGAGCTAACAGGTACGGAATCGTGGGGTAGATTGGGAAGAAGGGCCAGCTCGCCCTCAAGCTCGGACTCCACGGCGGTTAATTCTTCTTCCAGTTTATCGATCTTTGAGGAAACTTTGCCCATGCGTTCTATCAAATCTTCCGCCTCTGCCTCTTTGCCCTCGGCTTTCAGCTTGCCTATCTTCTCCGAGTTTTCGTTCCGTTCGCGCCTTAGTTCTTCTACTTCACCGATCAACCGCCGTCTTTCCTCGTCAAGCTCGAGAAGGTGCTCTATTTCTACGTCCTCTCCCCTCGCTTTAAGTTTAGTCGCCACTTCTTTCGGGTGGTCCCGAATTTTTTCAATATCTAACATCTGCAAATATCACCGTTATACAGGAGCTCTTCGATTAATAGGCTAGTTACTCTAGATAATCAATAATTGCTCTAAGAAAGTCCGGAAGGTCACCGGGATGCCTCGAACTGATAAGGTTACCGTCCACTACAACGGATTCGTCTCTGTAATCGACCCCGGCATTTACGAGGTCGTCTTTTATCGCTTCGTAAGAAGTAGCAACCCTCCCTTCCAGTATCCCTGCCGAAATCGGTACCCAGCCGGCATGACATATCATGGCTATCAGCTTACCTTCTTCTTCCATTCCTTTGACGAAATCCCTGACATCTCTGGATCTTCGGAGTTTATCGGGAGATCCCGTACCTCCGGGAATTACCACGGCGTCAAAGGAGCCGGGATCCAGCTCGTTCGGTGTAAACTCGGCTTGTATTGGGTAGCCGTGCTTGCTTTCGACTACTCCCGTCTCGCGCGAAGCAACCGAGGTCTCCGCCCCTTCTTCTTCGAGCCTTATCTTCGGATACCAGCATTCCATATCCTCGTAACCGTCTTCGACCAGAAAAGCCACTTTAACTCCCGACAGTTTATTCATTAGAATCACCTCATAAAAAGTCTGGATTAATAGACTATAACTGCGAGATAGGTGGATTGCAAAAGGTTATCTTGCTTTTGACGTTATTATAGCTTTTCTAATTTACCAATAATAGCTGAGAATGCCCCAGGGCAAGCCCTGGGGATGAATCAGCTTGTTGTTGGTCCAGCAGTCAATCGAGGATACTTCCCTTAATAATTGCTGGTTATTATTTGGGTGTAGCCTTCTTATCCAGGATGTGTCCAGGAGTTGGGCTCGATTGACTGCTGGGTCTTGGTTTGTAAAAGACCGAAAAAGCTGTTCCAAAAAGCTTTTCTACAAGCCCCGTCCCTTGGGGCGGGGTTCTTGACTCTTGAACTTTCTATAATTAGCTGACTAGCTGATGTAAACTCAGTGGTAGGGGCTCCTGCATAGAGGGAGGGGTTTATGAACCCTAATAGATGTTTCACCATCCCCGTAAATCATTTTTTTGTCCTACTATGCCTCCTACTATGCCTCCTACCCCTTACCTGGCAACTGATTTAACCTTTAAAACTCAGTAGTAGACCAAATCCGGCAGCCTGGTAAGGGGCAGGAGGCAGATGGGCACAAGAGGACGATTTACGACGATGGTGAAAGAACTGAGGTAGAAAAACTTACGAATTCGCTAAAACATTGTTCGGCCCCAGTTATGGACTTTTCCCCTTAAC
>JAGXKX010000152.1 GCA_018335015.1 Candidatus Bipolaricaulota bacterium | reverse complement strand
ACTCTTACCTCTCCTGCCAGGGGGTTGTCTCCTCTTATTTTAACCGAGCCCTCGTTTCTTTCGATCATTAATCCACCACCCTCGATTCAAACCCGTTATTCATCATTATCTTGCTGGCTTTTTTTGCAGTCTCGAGCGAATCGAAATAAACCTGGAAAGTCCCTCCGTAGTCTTCGCGAACTTTTTGTAGCTCCAGGTCCCTTATGTTGATTCCCTCTTCTGCCAGGCAAGAGGTTAACTTCGCCAGCGCTCCCGGTTTATCAGGGATCATTACGGCGACCTTGAAAGTGCTTGAGGAGATTCCCTTGCTTGACCGCGGTAATTCGGCCCGGAATTTTGCGGATTTTTCGAACTCTTGTCTGATTTCCTCATCGTCTAGACTTTCGAGGGTTTTCCTGGTTTCCTTCAGAAACCCCTCCACTTCCTCCGCGATCAATTCAGCGTTAGTTGCGAATATGTCCTCCCAAATTCCGAACGGGGATTCGGCTATTCTGGTCATGTCACGGAATCCTCCCCCCGCGAGGGAAAGGTAATCGTGAGGCTCTTCGGCTTCACCCACCGTTTTCATCAAGCTTATCGAGATCAATTGAGGAAGGTGGCTCACCCGGGCGACGATCCTGTCGTGTGTTTCGGGTTTCAGGTAGCGGGGCTCCGTTCCCAGCCCCTCAAGAAAGTTTTCCAGTTTTTTCGAGGACTTCGTTGGTTCACCGTTCGAGGTGACAAGGACAAAAGTACTATTCTCGTAGAGTAGAGGGTGAGCTCCGGCTATTCCCCTGATCTCGGCACCGGTCATTGGATGGCCACCGACAAAATTGAAGGAAGAGTTCTCGAATGCCTTCCAGCCACGGGAGCAGATTTCTTTTTTTGTCGAACCAAGGTCGAGAACTACGGTTTTATCTTCAAGTAAACCCGGTAGTTTCTCGAGGATTTCGATGATTCCATCGATCGGGGTGGCGAGTACGACCAGATCGGACCCCGAGACGGCCGACTCGAGATCCTCCGGACCATAGCCTTTATCAACTGCTCCACGCCGGAGAGCTTTATTGATTTCGTCCCCGTAGTCCACTCCGATGACCGTCCTCTCCGGGTAAAAATTTTTTACCGCTAGCCCAAACGAACCACCCATCAGTCCGGTTCCGACAATCGCCACTCTGGAAAACTCGCTCTCCCTTTCCATTAGGCTCTCCGTCAAGCCACTACCGGTTTATTGCTGATTGTCTCGGTGATCCGGTTTACCTGGTCCATGAGCTCAGCGAATTGGCCGGGTCGTAAGGACTGGGGTCCGTCGCTTTTTGCCTTTTCCGGCTCGTGGTGGACCTCTACGATCATCCCGTCGGCTCCGGCAGCAATGCCCGCTCTGGCCATCGGTATGACCTTGTCTCTAACGCCCGTGCTGTGGCTGGGATCTATAATTATCGGTAAATGACTTTCGTCCTTGATGACCGGAACTACCGAGAGATCCAGGGTAAATCTGGTTTCGTTGGAAAATGTCCTGATCCCTCTCTCACAGAGAATTACTTCCTCGTTTCCTTCCGACATTACGTATTCTGCCGCCATGAGAAACTCCTCGACGGTCGAGGAGAAGCCTCGCTTCAGCAGGACCGGTCTATTGGTCTTCCCTACTTCCCGCAACAGGTTGTAATTCTGCATGTTCCTGGCTCCTATCTGAAGGATATCCGCGTAGCTGCTGACCAGCCCGACCTGAGTCTTTCCCATCACTTCGGTTACCATCTTGAGTCCATGGTTATCTGCCGCCTTTCTCATATACTTCAGACCTTCCTCACCCAGTCCCTGAAAACTGTAGGGCGAGGTCCTCGGCTTGAACGCTCCTCCCCGGAGTACTGAAGCACCGTGAGCAGAAACGTGTTTCGCGATTATCTCCACCTGTTCCTCGGACTCTATGGCGCAAGGTCCGGCCATGGTCACCGGTTGCTCTCCGCCGATTCTTACGTCACCCAGCTCGATAACGCTATCTCGCGGATGGAAATCTCTGCCCGCGAGTTTGTAAGGTTCACTTATCTCAGTCACTTTGGCCACTCCTTCGTTGAGAATTTCTAGTTCCCGGGGGTCTATCCCGCTTTTGTCACCGATTGCACCTAACGTGGTGTAATCTACGCCCTGAGAAAAGTGAACACTAAAGCCAAGGTCCATCAACTTTTCTTCTACCTCGTTTATTTGTTCTTCAGTCGCCTCTGGCTTCATTACGACTATCATTTGCACCAACCTCCTCTTGAATCTTTTTCATTTCAGACATCACCGTCCGATACACTCGTTCTAGTTGCTCGCCGGAGAAAGGACCGTTGTTTAATTTTTTTACTCTATCCAGTACGGCTTTCTCCCTTTCTCTATCGGTTACTTCTCGACCCTCTTTATTCTTTTCTTCGCCAATTTCCAGAGCAATTTCCGCCCGTTGGCTTAACAGTTCCACCATTTTTTTGTCGATCTTGTCTATCTCGTCTCGCAAATCGTCAATCATCCTCTCCTCCAATGGAAAAAGGACCACAGGAA
>JAGXKX010000151.1 GCA_018335015.1 Candidatus Bipolaricaulota bacterium | reverse complement strand
ATTTCTCCAGTTCTCGAGCCTCTTCGAGGGTTACGGTCAGGGGTTTGTCACAGATTACGTTGATCCCGTGGGTGAGAAACTTCTTTGCTACGGGATAGTGAAATTTGTTGGGAACAACTATGGAAACGAAGTCTATGCCGCTTTCTTTAGAGCCCTCCTTTTCCGCCATTTCCTCGTAGTCCTCGTAGAGTCTTTCTTCGTCGAGCCCCAGTTCTTTCCCCGTTTGGAGGGTTTTGTCGTAACTTCTGGAAAAAGCCCCGGAGACGATTTTCGCCTTTCCGTCAAATTTTGCCGCTTTTCTGTGTACGTCCCCGATGAATGAACCGGGTCCGCCTCCCACCATACCGTAAGCCAAACCTTCACTGTCAGCTTTTTTTCTGTCGTTCATTTGTTCCACCTCAGTTTTTAGTTGGAGAAACCACGTGGGCTATCTTCTTGAAATCCTCCTAACTTCTTTGTCTCTGGATCAAAACTGCGCCTATGATGACAAGTCCTCTTACGGTTCCCTGAAGATACGGCGAAACGCCAAGCAGGTTGAGCATGTTGTTTACAATGCCCAGTATTATGGCCCCGATGAGGGTGCCCAGGATAGATCCCGTACCTCCGGAAAGCGCTGTTCCACCTATGATTACTGCTGCAATTGCGTCGAGTTCGAATCCCGAACCCGCCGTAGTCGGATTTATCGAATTTAATCGCGAAGAAAGCAAAACGGAAGTTATCGCCACGTTAACCCCGGTTATAATGTAGGTAATGAACTTGATCCTGGGGACGTTTATTGCTGAGTATTTGGCCACCCGTTCATTTGAACCGATAGCGCAGGCATAACGGCCGAACTTAGTTCTGTTCAGCAGAATTCCGTAAAAGACGGCAAGACCGAGCAGTATCCAGACCGGAATGGGAATTCTCAGGAAGTAGCCCATCCCGAGTTTCGGAAAAAGAAAACTGTTTGATCTAAATTCTCCTGCTCCGCTGATGTAAAGAGTCAAAGACCTAAACATACCCCAGGTTCCCAGGGTAACGATGAACGGTGCCACCTTGCCTTTCGTGATAACCAACCCGTTGAAGGCTCCAGCTGCCGCCCCCATTAATAGCGCGACTGCTATCGCGATGAATATCGCAAGTATTCCTCCCCCAAAGTGATTCACCATTATTATAACGATACCACCGACAAAAGCTGTCATAGCCCCGACTGAAAGGTCAATACCGCCGGCAATAATAACGAAAGTCATACCAAGGGCGATTATACCTGTATAGGAAATCTGCCTGAGTACGTTCGTGATATTTCTCCATTTCAGGAAGTAAGGACTCGCGAAAGAGGAGATTATCACGAGGACTATTAACGCTAACAACGGACCGTACTGGCTAAAGTCGACGTTCTTTAAGTGATTTTTTGCTCTATCGTAGTAAGTTTTGCTCGTTTTCATTTAAACAACCCTCTCTTCTAGACCTGTTGCGTGGTACATTATTCTTTCTTCGGTAATTTCGTCTCCTTCTAATACCCCCGATATCTTACCTTCTCGCATGACGGCCACCCGGTTTGACATTCCAATGATTTCCTCCAGTTCCGACGAAATAAAGATTACGGATATACCCGAGCGGACCAACTCGTTAATGAAATTGAATATATCCATTTTCGCGCTGACGTCAATCCCCCTGGTCGGTTCGTCGAAAATAAAAATCTCCGGTTCCGTGTCCAGGCTCTTTACCAGAGAAACTTTCTGTTGATTACCCCCGCTCAAAGTTTCCAGTCTTGCGTTGACAGATGGTACCTGGATATTAAATTCGTCGATATATTCCTCGGTCCTGTTCCTTTCCTTTCTCTGACTGATCAAGAAGTTCCTGATATATTTTCGGAGAGAGATAAGGGTTACGTTCTTTGGCACCTCGAAACTGGTGATGATACCGGTTGATTGGCGGTCTTCTGGAAGATAGGCAAGGCCGTTTTCCACGGCGTGGCGGGGTGATGGAATTTTCATCTCTTCGCCCTTGATCGCGATTTTTCCCCTGGACTTTTCTCGGATTCCAATGATGGTTTCAGCCAGTTCCGTCCTGCCCGCGCCTACCAGCCCGGCAAATCCCAGTATTTCGCCCTTATTCAGGTGAAAGCTGGCGTTTTTTACCCGACCGTCTCTCGACGATAATCCTTCGACTTCGAGAACCGGTTCTTCACCGAAGCTGGTAATCTCGGGGAACATCTGGTTAAGTTCTCGCCCGACCATCATGTTAGCCATCTCGTGCTCCGTAACCTCGTCCGTGGGTTCGAGCGAGATGAACTCTCCGTCCCTCAGAACCATAACCCGATCGCATATTTTTTTAACCTCACGTAGTTTGTGAGAAATGTAGACTATCGTAACTCCCCGGTCGGATAGGTCCCTCATCAGGGAGAACAGCACTTCTATTTCGTTGGACGTGAGGACGGTGGTCGGTTCGTCCATTATGAGTAGCTTCGACTCGTAAGCTATTGCCTTGGCTATTTCTACCATCTGTTTCTGAGCCACGCTGATTTCACCTATCCGGT
>JAGXKX010000067.1 GCA_018335015.1 Candidatus Bipolaricaulota bacterium | reverse complement strand
ATTTACCGGGTTCACGTTCTCCTCGAAGTCGTCTCTAAATTTTCCGATATAGTCGCTGGCGAAATCCGCGTCCGCGCCGAATACTCCGGGGAAGAACTGTACGTTACTTAAAGTCCATTTCCAGCCCCTCATTACTTCAGGAGAAAGTTCGGAAACTAAGCCCTGAAGTGTGGTCTGGAGAGGATCGGCGAATACGATTCCAGGTCTTTCTTCTACAGTGGGGTACTGTTTTGCTAGCTCCTTAACGAGGAATAATGCAGCATTTGAAGGTAGAAGTGATACTAATGCATCGTCTGAGCCCAAGCCAAGGGAACCTATTTCATCGACAACCGTACCTAGAGGGGTGTCGTCTTCGACAATCAAAGAATCGAAGGAAAATATTCCCTCGAACTCCCCTTCGACTCCATCTTCGGCAAACCCTCGAATAATCTCCAGGTCATCCTCTACACCCGGATATTCGTATGTAAGATAGACGTAATTTGTAGGAACCATAGCTTTTTCTTCTTCGGATAGTTCATCCATAAAATTCGACAGAGCAGCAAACAAAGATTTCGCTCCCTGAACGCTGTCCGAACATATCCGGAAAAACGAATCTACTCCTCTCTTCGTAAGTGGAGAAAGCATAGCGCTACTCGTAATCATAGGCAATCCTACATCGACAGCTGCTTCGCTGGCCCTAAGTGTAGCCTGGCTGTTCAGGGCACCCAAGATGCCCACTACGTTTTCGCCTTTTAATTCCTTTACCGCTTGAGCAGCCCTTTCAGGATCGAAACCATGGTCTTTATATACGAGTTCCAATTTTGCGTTATTCAGACCAGGAATTCCGGCCCATTCTGGGATCCGTTCAGGGTAGCTGAAAGGTTTCTCGGTATTCACTACGTTCGCTGCATAATTGGCAGCCTTCTGCATTTCCAGTCCGGCAGGGTTAACACCCAATGGCCAAACTACACCCAACTTCACCGAATTCTGGGCCCGCGCCTTAAAGCTACTTAAAGCGCTTAGTCCAATTAGAGCGCCAGTAGTTCCTTTAAGAAAAGTCCTCCGGGTAATCCCGCCCTTCCTAGGTTTTGATTTTTCCATTTTCGGCACCTCCTTATAGTGTTGCCGACTGCACCAGTACTGTTAAATCTCAAACATTTTTCCTTCCCTTTTCGGGCCCAAGCTAGTGAACTGGAACTCGCAAAATCGGAAGAAGATAAATAGATCCAAGCGTGGGATCTTTTCAGCTAGCGACGAGTGTAAGATATTGTACAAAGTTAGCCTGTTAACAGATATTATTTTGTCTGAATCCCGGAATATCACTTAGAACCAAATATACTCCGAATTTTTAATAAAGATCTGTTAAATTATTATACCTTTAAATATAAATATTGTCAATTAATTCCAATATATATTTACATTGGTCAAATTTTTGAATTGATATACGGGAATGTTAATGTAAGAGATGGTGAGCGAGCTAATAACTCCTTGAAGCTTTTGTAAAATAGAATGGAAAGTCGAAAAAACGACGGGGTAATTTTTCGGAAACACCTGAAGGAGTAATAAAGTACGCCCGGGAGGATTCGAACCCCCAACACCCGGATCCGAAGTCCGGTGCTCTGTCCAGGTTGAGCTACGGGCGCCTGGGTGGGAGGAGCGACGGGAATCGAACCCGCAACAACTGGGACCACAACCCAGTGCTCTGCCTTTGAGCTACGCTCCTCACGCGTCTAAGTGCGCCCGGGAGGATTCGAACCCCCGACTTGCGGCTTAGAAGGCCGCTGCTCTGTCCAGCTGAGCTACAGGCGCATCTCTTTTGCTCGTTTACTCTTAAATCACGGGTGGTTATAAATAAACTGGAGCGGAAGACGGGAATCGAACCCGCAGCCCCTGGCTTGGAAGGCCAGTGCTCTACCGTTGAGCTACTCCCGCTTGTAAACTACAAATCACATTGGACCAACCTATTTGGTCGGAGAGGCCGGATTTGAACCGGCGACCTCAGCGTCCCGAACGCTGCGCGCTAGCCAAGCTGCGCCACTCTCCGGGGCATTTGCCCCAAATTATAGTAGGTCTGGCGTGATTATCAAACCTCAGTTGAGGAAAGCCCGAAGTAACTTACCCCTTTAATTCCTCGCCCTTACCTTTTTCCTCCTTCCAAACTCTATCCAGAATACCGTTGACAAACTTGGGGGCGTTATCCGTGCCGTATTCCTTCGACAGTTCGATCGCTTCGTTCATGACTACTTCCGGAGGGGTCTCGTCGTAGTAGAGCAATTCGTATATTGCCATGCGGAGAATATTACGATCCAGAAAAGCCAGCCTTTCGACCTTCCAGCCTACCGCAAAAGAAGAAATTAGTTCGTCTATCTCCTCCTTCTTATCGAGCGTACCCCTGTATATGTCATCGATAAACTCCCTCTGTTCACCAGGATCACAATCAGTCAACAGGTTCTCAACCGGATCGGGGTTAACTTCGATGAACTCCGATCCGTAGAGAGCTTTAAGAATTTTCGCTCGAGCCTCTCTTCGAAGCATCGGAACAGGTCAACTGAAGAACAGCGAGAATAGTTCTCGAAGTTTCTGCTTTACCTGTCGGCCCGCTTCCAGATACATGCCGATCACGTAACCCAGTAAACTTAACCCAAGGATTAACAGAACGAGTTTCCAGTTGAAAAAGATAAACAGGAGAGCAACTACAAAACCAACCAACGCTCCAATGAACCTAGTATTAATTTTCATCGTTATCCCCTTCGAGTTTTATTTCTTCGAGTTCTTCATCTTCAGGTCTGGAGGTGACTTCTTCTTTCGGACCCTCGACACCCCGGGTGTAAAAATCCACTCGTCCCACCGTTAACCCTGTCTTATCGTGAACTTCCTGGCGTAGAACTTCCTGGACTTCTTCCCCCAGTTCACCGATATCGGAATTAGAGCCTACTTTTGCACGGACATCAATATGAACACCGTCGGTCGCCTGGGACAGAGTCGTTCTAAAGGACGAAAGGTTAAATTTCTTCTTAAGAATCTCGCTCGTGAGTTCCTTCACTGCATTGTGGGAAATGTGAATGTTTCCCAGCTCGCTCTCGTGGACGAAGGTCAGTAAAAGGCGATAAGAGATAACTAACTTCCTGAAAAAGTATAATCCGGTTAGAGCTGCCAGGGCTCCAATCCCGTAGAGAAGGAGGTTTCCCGCTCTATTAGCCAGAAATTCCTGAATGTCAAAATTTGCGTAAAATCCGAACGCGTAACCGATGAACCCGGCGGCTATCGCGAGCCAGATCAGGGTCAGTAATACGTAAGAGATTTGCAGAAACCGATCCTTTAAGTTGTTCACGGTATTATTCCTCCAGATCCTCCAACTCTCCCTCTTCACCCTCGAAAGCAAGGGCGGCAACGTCGACGTTGACCGTGTTGACTTCCAGTCCGGTCATTTCTTCAACCTCTTCCTTGACCTTATCCTGAACCTCTTTTGCCGTTTCGTGAACTGGATACCCGTATTTAACAGCGATATTGACGTTGATCTTCACCTGGCCGTCCTCCAATTCTGTCTCCACAGTGTTACTGCTACCGCGCTTGAAAACAGAAGAAATTCCCGACTTGCTGCTCTGTTCGATCAACCCCTCAACTTCATGTGCCGCTACCGCGGCAATGGTGGTGATAACGTCCTTAGAAATCTCAATTTCGCCAAGTCCCATCGACGACCTATAATCTTCTTCCATAATATACCCTCCTTTCCGGCTAAGCTATCGTTTGTTTCGATAATTCAGACTTATTAGACTCTTTCTACATAAGTGCCATCTCGGGTATCTACTTTGACGGTGGCTCCTTCTTTCAGGAAAAGGGGCACTTTAGTTTCGAGTCCGGTTTCCAGCGTCGCGGGTTTTTCTCCTCCAGACGCGGTGTCACCCTTTACTCCAGGCTTAGTATCAACTACCTCTAATTCTACGAACGTAGGCAGTTCTACGGAAACCAACCTTCCTTCGTGAAATAACCCTTTGACCTCCAGGTTGTCTTTTAGGTATTTTACTTTATCTCCTAACTTTTCTTCAAGAATTTCGAACTGATTGTAGTCGGTCTCGTCCATAAAGTTATGGATCTCGCCCGAACTGTAGAGAAATTTTAGCGGACGCTTCTCCATGTAAGCTTTCTTTACCTCTTCTTTGCCTTTGAACGTTTTCGACAATACTTTTCCCGTGTCAAGGGACTTCAACTTCACCCGGGCGAAAGCGTCACCGCGTCCCCTTTTGGAATGTTCGTATTTAACTATCCTGTACAGTTCGTCCTGATATTCTACCGTAAGTCCTTTCGACATATCAGATACGGACAAACCCAATAAAACACACCTCCAGCTTACCCATTGACTTTAAAAGTTTTTTAACTATCATAGTAAAGGGTAAAAGCATCTACACTATTATAACCTCGTTGAACTACATTCTCATACATCAGAAATCACTTTAAGAGGGGTTACATCCAATGAAAAGCAAACTCTACGACGTAGCAATTATAGGAGGCGGGCCAGCGGCTCATTCTGCCGCCCTATATGCCCGCCGAAAAGAGTTAAAAACCGCTATGATCTCCAAAGAGGAAGGGGGACAAGTCCTTTATTCAAGCGAAATAGACAATTACCTTGGCATTCCCGACGTAGAGGGATTTGAACTGGTGAAAAAATTTCGAAACCACGTAGATAAATACAAACCAGATAGGGTCGAAGAAGAAGTAAAAGGCATCGATAAATCCGAGAATGAATTTACTCTCAAGCTCGGCAACGGCGATACTTTAAATTCCAAAACTCTGGTTTTAGCAACGGGTGCTAAATGGAGGAAACTTGGTGTTCCCGGAGAAGAGGAACTTTCCGGAAAGGGTGTAAGTTACTGTACCACTTGTGACGGACCTCTTTACGCTGACTCAGATGTAGCAGTAATTGGAGGAGGAAATTCCGCTTTCGAAGGAATCATTGACCTTCTTCCGATAGCCAACCGAATTGTCAACGTGGATATTGCCCCGGAACCCATAGCGGACCCGGTCCTACAACGGCACGTGAACGAATCAGATCATCTCGAGGAAGTCGAACTGGAACAGTACTACGGTCACGAGATCCTGGAAATACTCGGGGATGGTATGGTCAGCGGCTTAAGGATAAAGGATAAAGAAACGGGAGAAGAAAAGGAAATCGAGGTGGAAGGGGTTTTTGTAGAGATCGGCTTAATTCCAAACTCTGGTATAGTGGAAGACATGGTCGAAACAAACGATGCCGGGGAGATCGTCGTCGACTGCAATAATCAAACGACAGTTGGCGGGTTATTTGCGGCAGGAGACGTAACCGACGTTCCCGAAAATCAGGTAATAGTTGCCGCAGGCGAAGGGGCAAAAGCCGCTCTCGGAGCTTACAGTTACCTTATCCACCAATAAATAACAACAACTCACCAAACGTCCGAGCGTGGGAGCTCGGGTTGCTCGGTCTGTTAGCCCGAGCTTTTTCTCTTTACAGCAGGGAGGATCTCGCCCGGGGGGAAGGTTGCGAAGGAAAGCAATTCGCCGGGACCTGTAAGCCCCGGCTGCTAATTGTTTGAAAGCTTTTCGAAAAATACGGAAAGCTGATTACGTCAGGATCGACTTAAACTTAAATATATCCAGTGACCCTTAGTCACTCTCGTAATTCTCAATTACTTCTTCTATCGTGCCCATCATATAGAAGTTCTGCTCAGGTACGTGATCCAGATCACCGTCCACTATTGCCTTAAACCCTTCAATGGTGTCATCAAGTTTCACGTACCTACCCTCCCTGCCCGTAAACTGCTCCGCCACCGAGAAAGGCTGGCTGAGAAAACGTTGAATTTTCCTGGCCCTTTCCACGGTGATCTGATCCTCTTCTGACAGTTCGTCCATACCCATTATCGCGATTATGTCCTGGAGGTCCTCGTGTCGCTGCAGTGTCTGAAGAACTCTTTGAGCTACATCGTAATGCTTGTTTGGTATTACGTGCGGGTCTAGCATCGAAGAGTCGGAGTCCAGGGGATCTACCGCAGGGTAAAGCCCCTTTTCCGCCAGCGATCGGGCAAGAGTTATAGTAGCATCCAGGTGGGAAAATACTGTCGCGGGCGCCGGATCAGTCAGGTCGTCTGCCGGCACGTATACAGCCTGGACCGAGGTAATCGAACCTTTATTAGTCGAGGTAATCCTTTCCTGAAGTTCACTCATTTCCGACGCCAGAGTTGGCTGATAACCGACCTCCGATGGCATCCGGCCAAGCAAAGCCGAAACCTCAGAGCCTGCCTGGGCAAACCTAAATATGTTATCGATGAATAGGAGTACGTCTCTGGCCTCTTCATCCCGGAAGTACTCAGCCAGCGTTACCCCAGACAGCCCAACTCGAAATCTGGCACCGGGTGGCTCGTTCATCTGACCGTAGACCAGCGCCGTATTTTCCAGCACTCCTGCTTCTTTCATTTCTAGCCATAGATCGTTACCTTCCCTCGTCCGTTCTCCCACACCTGAGAATACCGAGTACCCTTCGTGTTCGTAACCGATAGACCTGATAAGTTCCATAATAAGAACAGTCTTCCCTACGCCAGCTCCCCCAAATAGTCCGACCTTACCACCCCGGGGGAACGGGGCAAGCAGGTCAATCACTTTAATCCCGGTTTCGAATACCTCGTCCTTGGTTGACTGATCAGGAAGGTCGGGTGCGGGACGGTGTATTGAATAAGTCTCTTCAGTGTCCAACGGCTCCATCTCATCTATCGGCTTACCTGTCAGATTCATCATCCTTCCGAGGGTTTCTTCCCCAACGGGAACCTCGATAGGGCCACCAGTATCATAAATTGGCTGCCCCCGCCTCAACCCGTCAGTCGAATCCATTGCTATAGCCCTCACTTCCTCGTCACCAAGATGCCTTGCTACCTCCAGAACCAGATCATCGTCATCCTCTCTTTCCACTACAAGGGCGTGGTTCACGGGTGGGACACCTTCTTCGGCGCTAAACCGTGCATCAACTACAGCGCTCTTTATCTCCGTTATCTTCCCTTCACTTGCAAATTCTTCTACCATTATTACACCTCGTTGGGCCTCTTACTCCTCACGGAGGGCTTCCGCTCCTCCGATTATGTCCGCTATCTCTCGCGTTATCTCTTGTTGACGTGCTTTGTTGTAGGTAAGGGTTAGATCGTCGATTAGTTCGTTCGCGTTGTCCGTCGCGTCACGCATCGCCTTTCTCCTGATGGCGTGCTCGCTCGCCTTTGTATTTAAAACAATCCAGAATATCCTTTCCATAAACCATTCTTCCAGAAAGCTGGTAACTATCTCTTCCTCGTTTGGATCGAATATGTAGTCCTTTTCTCCTTCAGGACCAGTATACTCTTCTTCGTCAGCGGAACTTTCCTCAACAGCCTCTTCCGGCGAGAGGGGAAGAATCTTCTCAACTTTCAACTTTTGCTTCAGGTCGGAAAAGAACTCCATGTAAACCACCCAAAGCTCGCCGATAATTCCTTCAAGGAAGCTATCGAGTAATTCCTTTCCCATAGCCTCGGCAGTCTCGAAGTCGGGTTCCTGATAGAAACCCACCCAGCTAGTCTCGAGTTGATCCCACTTCCGAAAGAACTGGTGAGCTTTGTCACCTCCGGCGAACAGTTTTACTTCGCTATCCCTCGAGCGGACAAAATCTCTTGCGGATCTATTAATGTCGACCGTGTAGTTTCCGGAGAGTCCGCGGTCAGAGTTGAAAACAGCAAGTCCAATTGTGTCTCCGTCTCCTTGCTCGAGAATAGGGCTTATGGTTTCCTCCTCTCGGGATTCATCTTGTAGGCCGCGGCCACTCAACAATTCCAGCTTTGAGTTGATGACTTCCTGGTAAGGTCGGGACCTGTTAAGTTGTTTTTTTAACCTAGTTACCTTGGCCATTGCGATGGCGTTCATAGCCTTAGTAATCTGCTTGATATTCTTTATATTGGCTATCCGGCTCTTAATCTCCCGTACCTGAGCCATCCCCTTCCCCCTTAAAGGATTTGTCGAACTCAACCAGAGCCTTTTTGAGTTCTTCCTCAGTTTCTTCCGACAATTCAGCGGTCTCTTTGAGAGTATCTAAAACATCCTCGTGATACGCTTCCATGTGATCCATCAGGGCATTCTCGTATTCCTTGACACGATCAACTTCGAGATCGTCCAGGTGGCCGTTGACGGATGCGTAGAGAGAGACAGCCTGTTTTTCCACCGGCATCGGCTCATACTGATCCTGTTTTAACATCTCCATTACCCTTTCTCCCCGGGCAAGCTGTGCCTGGGACTCCTCGTCAAGTTCGGAAGCAAATTCGGCAAACGCTTCCAGATCCCGATATTGAGCCATTTCCAGCCTAAGTTCACCGGCGATCTCCTGCATGGCGTCGTTTTGAGCCGCACCACCAACCCTGGAAACGGAATCCCCAACGTTGATAGCCGGGCGGAACCCCTGGTTGAACAGGTCGGATTCCAGGTATATCTGTCCATCAGTAATCGATATCACGTTTGTCGGAATGTAGGCGGAAATATCTCCCGCCTTGGTTTCGACGATCGGAAAAGCGGTCAGCGAACCCCCACCCATTGAGTCGTTCAACTTGGCAGCCCGTTCCAGCAGCCGCGAGTGAGTATAGAAAATATCTCCTGGATAGGCTTCTCGACCCGGGGGCCGGCGGAGCAGGAGCGAAATTTCCCTGTAAGCGACAGCGTGCTTCGAAAGATCGTCGTAAACGATAAAAGCATCGTCACCCTGGTACATGTAGTGCTCCGCCATTGCCGTGCCCGCGTAAGGGGCAATGTACTGCATCGGCGTTGGGTCCTCGGCTCCAGCCGTTATTACCGTCGTATAATCCATCGCCCCGTACTGTCGGAGAGTATCGACTGTCTTTGCCACATCCGACGTCTTCTGACCAATCGCTACGTAGAAACAGTGAACGTCAGATTCTTTCTGATTTATTATCGTGTCTATGGCTATCGCGGATTTACCTGTGCGCCTGTCACCTATTATCAACTCACGCTGGCCCCTGCCAATTGGCGTAAGAG
>JAGXKX010000150.1 GCA_018335015.1 Candidatus Bipolaricaulota bacterium | reverse complement strand
GAGAAGCTGAGTGGAGAGATTCCTTCGCCGGCATTATCCGGTTCAGGTTCTAAGGGTCGAGGATTATGCCTCCTCTCAGCCCGACAGTCGAGCTCCCCTTTTAGCAACCAAAGGTTAAATTAATTTGCCCGGGGTTTCAAATGTAAAGAGAACCGGTTTAATTGAACTCTTCCTCAAACTGGGAGAGCCTTGTCCAGAACTCGTCTTCAACCGGCTCTGTCAGGGTTTCTTCCTCGTGGTTTGTTATTATTTCGATCTCACCTGTATCCGTAATTTCCCCCACGTTCTCGACCTCAATTCCTTGGTTCCGGGCCGCTTGGAGGAATTCTCCCTCATGATCCGACGATACGATTGCTATACCGGAGCCTATACTCGTAATCCTCATTGGGTCCAGTTTCGTCCGTCGGCAGATCTGTGAAACTTCCGGGTACACCTTAACACGAGCTCGATCGATTCTGGCTCCCAGGTCTCCGGAAGAGAGCAACTCCTGTATCCCACCCAGAAAGCCGCCCTCGGCGACGTCGTGAAGTACACGAACGCCCGGCAATGAGGATATAGTGGATAGCTTGCTTGTAGGTTGGAGCTGGTCAAACTTTTGCCTTACTCGGGTCAAGGTTTCCTTTGAAATATCTTTTGAAAGTAATTCCGGATAATAAAAGGCAAATATCGCGGCAGCCTCGAGCCCGAGCTCGTTTAGCAGGTATATTTCGTCTCCGCGGCAGAATTCACCGGCCAGCAGTTTGCTACCCGGCCCGACCCCAAAGACAGTCCCGGCCCCGACCATCGGGAGAGATTGGCTTTTATATCTCCCGGTATGTCCTCCGACGACTTTTACCCCTACCCTGGCGGCTTCGGAGGTAAAACCCTGCCATACCTTCTCGAAGGTTTTATCGGTCATGTTTGGCGGTAGGTTCCAGTTTACCACCAGATAGCTGGGGGGAATTCCGCTTACCGCAACGTCGGTGGTGATTACGTGCAGGGCGAGCTTTCCCGACCTCTTCCAGCCCAGTTCTGAACTTATCGCCAGCGGGTCCGTCGATAATACCAGGGCGTTTCCCTCTTCCAGTTCCACGACGTTGTAGTCCGAGCCAAACCGGAGGCGAGTCTTGCAGCTGTCAGATTCGTCCAGGTAGGGAAATACGGACCTGTTCAAGCTTTCTTCTCCGAACTTGCCTAGAGGTGGAGAGTTAGTGGACATAACCTTCATCCTCGAGGGGGATGACTCTTCTTCCTTTAACCATTTCCACGCCTTCCTCTGTGACCTCGCCGATTACGGTGGCTCCTATCTTTGCCAGTTCGAATTTATTTTCCTCCGGGGTGGTTAGTAGTAGCTCGTAATCTTCTCCCGTGAATAGCCCAAGCTCTTCCTTCTTTTCGTCTGTTCGTGCAATTTCTTCAATTGATGGGTTGTATGGAACTTTATTTTCGGTAATCCGGAAGCCGACGTCATTTACCGAGGAAAGCTGGTGGAGCGATCGGGCTAGCCCGTCACTGATATCCATCATGGAGCTGGCAATCGGGGCGAGCTGCACTCCGAGTTCTATTCGAGGTTCGAACCTGAATAGTTCGTTTGCCCGGTCGACTTCACCTTTCTCGAAGAATTCCAGTCCCGCTCCCGTCCTACCTAAGTCCCCCGTGACGGCCACCAGTTCTCCCGGGGTCGCTCCTTTCCTTGTTACCGGCCTATTTCCCTTTCCCAGGGCCGTGGTGACAATAGTTAGTTCGTCGTGTCGGTCGAGGTCCCCCCCGACGATATTCGCTCCGTTTTTTTTACAGACTGTTTCCGCTCCGGCAATAAATTCTTCCAGCTCCTTCACATTGAACCCGGGGGCTCCGTAGGCAATTAGGACTGCCTCCGGGTTTCCTCCCATGGCGGCTATATCAGACAGGCTTGCGGCCACCGCTCGCCACCCGATCGTATAGCTGGTAATACCGTCGGGGAAGTCGGAAGTTTGATGAAGCATATCCGTGGTTAGCAGCAGGTTGGTCTTGCCACTTTCCAGGACGAAACAATCGTCGCCAACGGGCATTCGATCTCTTAGCCATTTTAGTGCTTCTTTCTCGTCCATAGTTACTGATTCACCTATAACTTTTACTGAAACATCCATCAATTTTCATCCAATCGGGTTTAGCTGAAAATTTTTCCTGGAAAAGGATTTAAAAATATGGAAGTTTTTTTAGATTTAATTATTTAATTGCTTCCTAATCCGGAATTTTGGCTCGGCGGTAAACCATTCGAAACCTCTTACCTGGTCCCTGATTTAACCTTAGAAATTAAACGTAGACCAAATCCCAGCACCAGGTAAGAGGTTTCGAATGGTTTACTCTCTTAGCGGTTTAATTTGATCATAAACCGTATCCGATTACAGCGGTAAAAACTAGTTTGGGTAGGTGCTTTTATGTGATGGTTTTTCTGCGGCTCTGTAACCTAATGTCAGGGTACTCTAATGACATATGTTAATTGATGGCGGGGGCCTCTCGATAACCCGGTCAAATCTTGTTCCAGACTCGTTCCACCCTTTTTCCCGTTTCGGCTATCACCGGCTTCATCCCGCCGGAATCGGCAATT
>JAGXKX010000066.1 GCA_018335015.1 Candidatus Bipolaricaulota bacterium | reverse complement strand
AGTTCCTTCTGCATTGAATCTATTACCGGTTCCAGTACGTTGAACAGTTTAGCGGTGGCTCTGGCATCCCTGAGGCAGTACTTCCCGATTTCTTCTATTTTACCCTCTTTGTAAGCGGGGCCGACCTCCGAACCGTCCATTTCCGCCTTCGGGGATTCTATCCCGGCCTGCCTGCACCAGAAATCCAAGGATTCGAGCCTTCGGGCCCCGAAAAAACTAACTACTTCGGCTAAGTCACAGTGTCTGGTGAAGCTATAACGGTACGGTGAAAAGCTTCTGGAAGGTTCTATCCCTAAAAGTGCCGACCTTAACATCAGGAACGGACCGTCGAAAGACCGGCCGTTGAAAGTGATTAACCTCCCTACTCCCTGGGATATATAGCGCCAGAATTCGGTCAGGATTTCCGATTCACTACCTCTATAGATCATCGTTTCTTCGGAAAGTTCCATCCATTCAACCGGCTTATCGCCGTCATCGGAGTCCTCTAGAAGAACGCCCCCTTTCTCTTCTCTGGGGCGCCACATGCCGATGGAAATAATTCTACCCGTGCCGGGAGATAGAGAAAGGTTGTCGATCACCTCTTCTTCGGTTGTCTCATTCTTGCCTCTATTCAACAGGTAAGTCCGGACTTCCTCGTCCATCTTACCCCATTCCAGCCCAACGGTCTCAATGTCTATAGCCAGCGGAGATAGGCTCATATTTACCTCCTTGAGCAGTCCTCTAAGACTGACCGGAATTATTCTCCCGGTTATGGGTTTTTTATGCAAACGGACAGCTGGAATGGAAGTTGCACGTCTCACCCTTTACTGTTTAACCTATACTTGGAAATGCAGAGATAGAACCTTAATAGAAAGGAGAGATATCATGAAGCCGAACAACTTTGTTTCAGTCAGCCAGCTAGAAGAAGAAGACTTCTGGGAAATTATGGAAACCGCCAAGGGCCTGAAGGGGGACTTGAGGGCGGGAAAGGCCCATGAAGTAATGCCGGGCAGGACGCTGGGGATGGTTTTCCTCAAACCCTCGCTCCGGACAAGGGTATCTTTCGAAGTAGGGATGACCCATATGGGAGGACACGCGATTTACCTCGGCCCCGACGATATAAAACTTGGAGAACGTGAAACGACGGAGGATATCAGTTTGGTGCTATCCCGTTACGTGGACGGTGTAATGGCTCGCGTCTTCGAACACGAGATAATCGAGGAACTTGCCGAGCACGCCTCGATACCCGTCGTAAACGGTTTGACCGATTTCCTACATCCCTGCCAGGCACTCGCCGACTTCTTCACAATCTACGAGAGCAAGAGAGAGCTGGCCGGATTGAAGATGGCTTTCGTCGGTGACGGTAATAACGTGGCTCATTCCCTGATAAACGCTGCCGGGTTGGTCGGTATGGATTTCTCCATTGCCTGTCCTGAAGGTTACGAACCCGACGAGTCGCTCGTGAGCGAGGCTAGGAAGTTGACTAAGGTCGAGGTATGTCATCAACCGGAAGATGCCGTAACCGGTGCCGACGTCATTTATACCGACGTCTGGGCCAGCATGGGAGAGGAAGACGTGGCCGGAGAAAAGAAGAGCAGATTCGATGGTTTCAGGGTAGATCGCAATCTCGCCGGAATGGCGGATTCGGAGTCGATAGTTATGCACTGCCTTCCAGCTCACTACGACGAAGAGATATCTAAACCCGTGGCACACGGGCCGTCTTCGGTGATATTTGAGCAGGCTGAAAACAGGATGCATACCCAGAAGGCTCTACTCGCTTTATTGATGAATCAGTGATGGGACTGAAAGAACTATACCACAGGTTGCGGGGCAGAAAGGAGCTTTATCAGGTTTATACCAATATTACCTATTCTACCCCGGAGCGGTGTCTGGAACATCACGGAGAGATAGTTACAAAAGAGGAGGAAGTTCCTTCACTCTCCGGATGTGATTTTGAAGTACTGAATTTTCCGGTCGGTGAACTGGCAAATTTCGAAGAGAAGAAGGCCCGGATGGAAGATCTGGTCGAGAGGGAGCTAGAACGGCGGGAGTTGTTCCGTCGGGGAGAGAAGAGACTCGAAGAGGGGAACTACGACGAAGCTATCTCCGTGTTCGAGCGATCGGTTAAACTGGACGTCTTCCTGCCCGAGGTGGAGGAGATGGGGCCGGAGCACGGGTCGTCTCTGCCGCCCGAGGTTACCGAAAAGCTTAGGAAGGTATTTGTGCTTGGTTACAAGGAAAAGTTCGGGCAAAAGAGATACGAAAGGTTGCCCGAGAAGATGAGGGAGGATCGAAAGGAGGCCGGCGTAAAGAAAATTGGCGAGTTATTTGATTAGTTTGGTTAAGCTCAGTTTTTTCAACAACAACGGATTTAGCCCTCTAGTGCGAATACCAGCCATTCCCCCTTACCTGGCAACTGATTTAACCTTTAAATCTCAGCAGTAGACGAAATCCGGCAGTGGTAAGGGGGGATGGCTGGTAATGATTGAGTAAGTCAATATTCATGAATTAAGTTTCTATTTTGCGCTGGGCAAAATATTTGGGTTAAAAATGGGCGCGGAATTCTTTTCTAACTGGCCATGATTGAACTGCTGAAGAAGAGCGACAGGCTCCTCCTGCTGGTGGGGTTGTTTATCGGCTGTATTGCTCTATCCCACCCGTTTCTAAAAGGGTTTTTTGGTTCTCGGTCGCCTGAGACTCGGTTGAGCCAGGTTAACGGGCGCCCACTGAAGTTGGAGGAAGTGAAAGTCAGGACACCTGAGTTCGTCGATAGGGACGGGAAAATCAACCTGAATACGGCCGATCCGGAAAGGCTGGAGGAGCTTTCCGGTATAGGGTCCGTTCTGGCGGAAAGAATAGTAGCCTATCGAACCAGAAATGGCGGTTTCTCTTCACTGGCCGAGCTCAAAGAAGTCAGCGGGATAGGCCCTTCCACTCTAAATCGTATCAAAGAACGTCTTAAGGTGGAAAGCGGGTCCTCTTAAGCTTTTCTCGTTGCCGTGAGGATTTCCATTTCATCGGACAGGTCTTCAGCCCTGTCCGATATCTCTACGAGTGACTCGAGGAACTCGCGTAGCAGGATTTTTTTCGCCAGTTCGAGATCTTCCATGTTGAATAACTCCTGGACGAAATCCCGTTCCAGGTTGTCGATTTCACCTTCAAGTTCCTCGATTTCCTCCGTGTACTCCAGCACGTCTTCGTTGCCTCCAAAAAGGGCATCCAGCCCCTTCTGAACTTCATCAACTATTTCCACCGACAATTGGACTATTTCTTTCGTGACTGAAACAAGTTCGTCGGGAAGTTCAATTTTCTGGAGAAGGGTAAAGTCCAGGGAGGCTTCGGCCGCGTTGGCGAGCTTGTCAGTCCTTTCGACTATATCCAGTAAGGGTCTCCTCGATCGAGCCATGAGAGCCCCGTTTAGTAATCTCATTTCTATGTCCCGACGGAGGTCGTCCGCGTCTCCCTCCAGGTTGTGCGTCTCGAAGGAGAGTTCATTGGCTCGTTCCAGGTCACCCTCTTCCAGCCAGATGTTCATGCTTTCCTTAAACTTCCTCAGGGTCTTTGAAACGAGGTCCATGTGGCCCCCGATCATTTCATTGACTTCGGACTCGTCCTTCCAGAGTCCGTCGAATAGTCCCATAACTATATCACCCAGGTTATTCTATATATTTTTTCCTTTAATTGCAAAAAAGATGATTTCCGGGTAGTTGGGGGCGGAATTATATCGATTAGAGCCGTTGGTTAACTCCGGTCAATTTTGAAAACTAGGTTTAGAGTTTATCCTCAGTCCTTCCAGAAATTCCGCCCTGTCCTCTCCATGATATAGAAAGCCAGACCTACGACCGAGATCAATACGACGCTCATGGCCGAGGCTGTTCCGAATTCCCGGGCGCTGATCAATTCGTAGATGGCGATAGGCATAGTTTTGAGGCCGGGCCGAACCAGCATAATAGTTGCACTCATTTCGCCCAGGGAAATGGCAAAGGCAAAAGCTAGACCCGCCAGCAACGATTTACGGATCAGGGGAAGTTCTATTCTCCATAAGAGGTTCCACCGGTCGGCCCCTGCCAGCTGAGCCGACTCTATGATTTCACGCTCCAGGCTGGAGAGGGCGGGGACGGCGGTGCGTATGAAGAACGGATAGGCCAGAACGGAATGGGCAACGATTATGACCATGGGCCGGGGTAATTTAATTATGGGGCCGGAGACGAACCCTTCCGAAAAAGCGAAACCCAGAGCCACGGAAGAGACTCCCAGAGGTGCCATGGCGATGGCGTCAAAAATCGCTCGCCCCCTGAATCTGGTTCGGGCGAGGAAGTAAGCCAGCGGGGTCCCGATCACCGCGCTCAGTAAAGCCGCCCCCAGAGCGAAACCGAGACTGTTTCCTATTGTACCCAGGGGTGAGGCACCGATAAGAGCGTGATAGCCGGGAAGGAAGAGTCTTCGAAACCAGTTCAGAGTTAAAGATCCGCTTGCAGTGAAGGAGCGGTAGAGAACCCCCAGTACCGGACCGAGAAACAGTATGGCGGCAAGGATGGCGAAGACGAACGTCAAAAGCTTCGGGAAATCCACTCCGCCGCCGAATAGCTTTTCCCGCCTGCGAGACCTCAAACCGAGGGTTTCCACCGAGAAAAAGCTCTCCATCCTGAGGTAAAAGTAAGTAAAGGTCAGGGACAAAAATATCTCTACCAGTGCGAGAGCCGCCCCCAGCTCGTATTCCCCTAGAGTTTGAACGAGAATATAGATTTCGACTTCCAGGGTGGAAAACCGGGCTCCTCCCAGTGCGAGGACGATGGGGAAGCTGAGGAAGCAAAATATGAATACCAGGGCGGAGCTCGCGGCGATCGACGGTGCCAGCAAGGGCAAAAGTATCTTTCTAAAGGACTGCCAGACGTTTGCTCCGGAGAGGGCTGCGCTTTCCTCGTAGGTTGGATCTAAGTCGGCCCACCGTGCCTCTACCACCCGGGTCACGATAGGAGCGTTGTAGAAGGCGTGAGCCAGCACTATTCCCCGCAGGGAGTAGAGAATTTTTAGCGGTGGGTTGTCCAGGGCAAAGAACTGCATCAAAGCGCGATTTAGAAAACCGTTGTTGCCAAAGAAAGCGAGGAACCCCGAAACCACGGTGATGGCTGGAAGAACGAATGGTACCGCCGTGAGAGATCGAACCAGCCCCCTGCCCTGGAATTCGTAACGGGTCAGTATCCAGGCTCCGGGTAATCCAACCGCCAGGCTCAGCGCCGTGCTGTAAATAGCTTGTTTGGCTGTAAACGAGATAACGTCCCAGTAATAGGGGTCGGACAGCAGGTCAACCAGAGGGCCCGGGTTGAACCCTGTGATCCCCCAGATTCCTTCTTTTAACAGGTTTGCCAGGGGCAGGTAAAAGAAAAGGAGGAGCAGGGAGAGGGGCAGGATCAAGAACGTCGTCTTTTTCATCTCGTTAGGTCAGCCCCCCACCTGCTCTCGAACTATTGGCCCTTGTAATACCTCGATCGCTCCCTATCTGATTGCTTTACTCCATTCTCGAAGCCAGCGATCACCGTTTTGTTCGATCTCGGAGAGCGGAACTTCCGCGGCGACCGGCGGTTTGACGGCGTACTGGTAAAATTTAATCGGCAATCGGGCGTTTCTGTTGGCCGGAAACATCCACTCTGTAGTAGAGATTTTCTCCTGTACCTCGGGAGATAGCAGGAGGTTAAGGAATTTCTTTCCCCAGTCCTTCTTGTCCGAGTTTTTTACGATACCCGCCGCGTAGATGTTTGAGTATCCTTCGTTGTTTAAAAGTAATACCTTTTGATTTGCGTCTCCTTCGGCGATAACGCTATAAGCCGTGTCAGTCGAGAAACTGACGACTAAAGGGGCCTCTCCGTTCAAGAAAGTCTTATAGGCCTCGCTCCAGCCCCCCGAAATCGTCAATACGCTCGGGAGTAGCCTCTTCCAGTAGTCCAGGTAATCCTCTCCGTACTCTGCTATCGTCCAGAGAAGGAAAGAATAACCGGGCGAGGAAGTCCGTGGGTCCTCGAGAATCAGGCTATCTTTGTAGCGGGGTTCTGTCAACTCTTCGAAAGTTGTAGGAACTTCGGAAGCGTCCATCATATCTTCGTTGTAGACCAGAGTTATATAGCCGAATTCGTAAGGGACCAGCCGGAGCTCCGGGTCGAAGACGAGGCGTCTCGGGACCGAGGAAAGGGTCGGTATATCCTCTTCCGTCAGAGGCAAGAAGATATCTTCCTCCGTCGCCAGGGGGGCGTCGTTCCGCTCGACCCCGACGAATACGTCGGCTTGAGTTTCGTCGCTCCGGAGTTCTCGCTTGAGACGAGACAGCATCTGCCTCGAGTCTCCCGTGGCTACGAACTGGAGATCGAGATCGTATTTTTCTTCGAACTTCTCCTCGAGAGCCGGCCCCATCCCGTAGGATACGAACGAGTCGTAGGTGTAGACGACCAATTTGGACTGTTTTCCCTCCTGTGCCCGGACTCCCTGAAAAGGATAAAGTGATGCCAGAAGAAAGAAAGTCAGTAAAATCGCCAGACTTAAACCCAGAGATTTAGAATCGGTTCTGAAACGTAAGCTATACATACTCTCCCTCCTTAATTACGCGAAAGTTGGTAAATTGGAGGGGAGTGAAGCTGCCTGGAAAGCTGAGAGAGTAATTCCTGCGCCGGCATTATCCGGTTCAGGTTCAAAGGGTCGAGGGTCGTCCTCCTCTCAGCCCGACAGTCGAGCTCCCCTTCTACAAATATAAGGTTAAATTAGGACCTTCCAGGATTCAACAGAAACAAGCCGGACCCAGTATCAGGGTACACCTGGGACTGAACCTGCTAAAATTCCGCCAACCTCATCCAGAACTCGTCCTGGACGGGGTCCTCCAGGATCTCCACGCCTTCTTTTGTCTCGATCGATAACTCTTCCCCGACGGTGATCTCGCCGATTTCGCGGACGGGGATATCCGCTTCTTCACTCCTCCGGGCGAATTCTCCCGCTCGGTTGGAAGATACAGCGGCGACTCCTGAGCCGACGCTCGTTATCCTCATCGGGTCAAGGTCGAGAAAGCGGCATATCCGGCTGACGTTTTGATCCACGTTTATCCGGTCGGTGCAAATTTTTGCTCCGCAGCTTTTGCCCGATAACATCTCCTGCAAGCCTCCAAGCAGGCCCCCCTCTGCGATGTCATGTAGCGCCCTGACTCCGGGCAGGGAAGCGAGAAAACTCAGGTCACTGGTCGGTTGGATTTTGTCGAATTCCTCCCTGACGCTGGAGACCGCCGAACTCGAAACCTCGCCGGAAACCTTATCCCGATGGTAAAACGAGAAGATCGTCGCCGCTTCCAGGCCGAGTCTGTTCAGGAGATAGACCCTGTCTCCCGGGGCCGGGTCGTTAGGTACTAGCTCCTTTTTTTCTCCCAGGCCGAAGGCTGTGCCGGCGCCGATCGTGGGAAAGCTAGAACCTTCGTATCTCCCCGTGTGACCACCGATAATAGTAAGGTTATTACGATCCGCTTCCCTGGTGAATCCCCGCCATATTTTTTTGAAGGTCTCGTCGCTAGTGCATGGTGGAAGGTTCCAGTTTGCCAGGAGGTAGGATGGTCTTATTCCGCTTACTGCCACGTCGGTAGTTATAACCTGAAGTGCCAGTTTGCTCGAACGGTTCCAGCCCAGCTGCGGACTTACCGCCAGTGGATCGGTCGAAACGACCAGGACCTTACCATTGGCTACCTCTAAGGTATTGAAGTCCGAACCGAACCGGAGTCCTGTTCCCGCCCGGGTTGTCCCGTCGAGGTATGGGAAGACGTAGTTTTCCAGCCTTTCCTTTCCGAATTTCCCCAGCGGGGGTTCGTTAGTGGACATAGCCTTCGTCCTCGAGAGGTGTCACTTCGCGACCCCGGACGACCTCCACGCCTTCTTCTGTGACTTTTCCGATTACAGTGGCCCCGAACTTTGCCAGGTCGAATTCGTGCTTTTTCGGTGCGGTAAAAAGGAGTTCGTAGTCTTCTCCCGTAAACAAACCCAGTTTCTCCTTTTCCTCCCCGGAACCGGTTATTTCATCCAGCAGGGGGGTGTAAGGCATTTTGTCGGCGGTTACCCTGAAACCGACGTCGTTTATCTCGGCGAGCTGGTGAAGCGAACGGGCCAATCCGTCACTTATATCCATCATGGAACTGACGAGGGAAACGAGCTTCTTTCCCGGCTCCACCCGGGGGTCGAACTGAAAAAGCTCGTTTGCTCTGTCATGTTGGTTCCGCTCGAAGAGTTCGAGAGCGGCGGCCGTTCTACCCAGGTCACCCGTTACGGCGACAAGTTCTCCGGGCTGAGCGCCTTTTCGGGTGGCGGGTGTTTTAACTTCTCCCAGAGCCGAGGTCACGACTGTCAGTTCCTCGTGGCTATCGAGATCGCCGCCGACTATTTTCGTTTCGTATTTATCACATACGGCCTCAGCTCCCTCGATAAATTTCTCCAGCGGGTCTAGATCGAACCGGGAGTTTCCGTAAGCGATTACAAGAGCTTTTGGTTCTCCGCCCATTGCCGCTATATCCGAAAGGCTAACGGCTACGGATCGCCAGCCTATCGTATAACTTGTCGTGCCCGAGGGGAAATCAGTGGCCTGGTGAAGCATATCCGTAGTAAGGAGTAGATTTCTTTCACCCCAATCCATGACGTAACAGTCGTCGCCGACGGGCATCCTGTCCGCCAGCCACTTTAGTGCTTCTTTTTCGTCCATTTATGGAGACACCTTATTTTTTCTATTCTTGATCAGGAAATCTGCGTCTTTGGGTAAAAGTGTAGTTCATCTGGTGCCGTTTTCCCACACCACGTAATGACTTAAGTTGTTTTTAAAATTAAGGCTCCGGGCCGAGAAATTTCCGACTTAAAATAAGAGCAGGCCGGGCTCCCATGCCCGGCCGATACTTTCGATACCCATAGTCATGCGGCCAGCGGAAGCCCGCGGTGCTAAACCCGCTATAGTCAGGGTTTTCTATGATCGATAATAGCCCGTTAGCCGGGGCTTACCAGCCCCGGTGTAGGCGCAGGTGGAAGTGATTAGTTTTAGCTTTGGTAATAATCACGTCTCAGTTCTTTCGCCACTATTCGGAAGCAAGATGAAGGTTACAAGAAATCACTATATTTTCTAGTTTAAACCTCCTGCCCCTTACCTAGCTGCCGGGATTTCGTCTCCTGGTAGGATTTTAAGGTTAAATCGGTTGCCAGGTAGGGGGCAGGAGGTATAGAAGGACAAACAGTGATGTCGAGTATGGTGAAAGAACTGAGCACGTGAAATTTGCCGAAAAAATTATTCTGGGTTTCAC
>JAGXKX010000149.1 GCA_018335015.1 Candidatus Bipolaricaulota bacterium | reverse complement strand
TTGCTCAAAACCTGGTTCTGGCACTAAATAAAGGTCACAAGGGCCTTCGAATAGGGGTTAATCGCGAGAGAAGGAAGCTTTTCAGGGAAGAGCTTAGCAGGCTCGGTCTTGGACTGGAAGATCGGCTCGACGAGAAGGTGTTGCATCTATCCGGAGGGCAACGCCAGGCTCTTGCGGTTTTAATGGCAACTTTGACGATGCCAAAAATCCTACTGCTTGACGAACATACGGCTTCTCTGGACCCCAAAAACGCCGGTAAGATTCTGGAAGTAACTGAAAGACTGGTTACGGAAAAGGAGCTGACCACGATTATGGTAACCCACGATATGAATCAAGCAATAGATCTGGGGAACCGTTTGGTTATGTTGCACAGAGGCACGCTAATCTGCGACGTAAATAACGAGAAGAAAGAAAACCTTACCGTAGATAAGCTCGTCGAACTGTTCTCGGAGAAAGATATCGTCGATGACGAGCTACTGTTAACTTCCCATAAGTAGAGGACCGGGATTCTGGGTAATGTAGGGCATCGCAAGTATTTCCTCTACGAAGTCAATTACCTCCGTCAATTCCTTCCCAATTCCAAGAAGCTAGACTAATTCATACTCAATAAAGAATCCAAACTCATAGTATTTGCCACTTAGGTGGGGGGGCGATTTTAGCCTTAAACTCTTGAAGGAACCCAATACCGGAACCCGGCGGTCAGATAAGCAGCAGAGGGTAGTTAGGTGGACTGGCCAGATAATTCTGGCAGTGGCGAAAGGACTTGGGCTCTACTTCACAGGATAGTTTGAGACTTTAAAATCTTAAGCTTTTCTACCAAGGATTGTCGCTTTTTCTGGGCCAGACGAAGTTGAATGTTAACCGAATAACTTGTATGGCTGGAATATTTTCATTATAATCCTTCTAATTAGCTCCAATAGGAGGGTAAATAGTGAATAAATTGCAAAGTCTGAAGAATTATTCGTTTAGAGATGTTTTTGGGGAAATATTTGTCCTTGTATTACTGATTGCTCTTTTAGTACCAACGTCCGGGGTTCATGCTGCTGACGATAAAGTTAAGATCGGCTCTCTAATGGCGATGAGTGGTGCGCTGGCTTCTTATGGCCCGCCGATTAACAATGGAGTATTACTGGCCGCGAAGCATCTTAACGAGGCGGGGGGCGTACTGGGTAAAGAAGTGGATATTGTCACCAGGGATAGTAAGACTGACCCGACAAGCGGTGTAGATGCTGCAAAGAAGCTAGTCAACGTTGACGGAGTAAGTGCTTTTGTCGGTGCTCTCTCGAGCGGTGTTTCCATGCCGGTTGCGGAAAGCGTTTCTATCCCGAATAAAGTAGTTCAAATCTCGCCCTCCTCTACTACGCCACAGCTTTCCGGGCTTGAAGACGACGATTACGTCTTTAGGACCGTTCCCGGTGACAAGCTTCAGGGTGTAATTATCGGTCAACTGGCTCTGGATCTCGATTACCAGAAATTATCTTTCCTTTACGTAAACAACGATTACGGAAAGGGCCTGACGGATGCCGCCGGAGCATGGTTCGAGGACAAGGGTGGGGAGGTCCTTGCAAAAGTTCCTTACGAAAAAGGAAAAGCTTCCTACCGGGGAGAGCTCCAGGAAGCAACGAAGGAAAACCCCGACGTTCTCGTTATAATTGGTTACCCTGAGAACGGAGCAAACATCCTCAGGCAGTCGATTTCTGGCGGGTACATAAACGAATTCATCTTTCCGGATGGCATGAAAGCTCCGGAGCTTATAGATAACGTAGGGGCACAGTACCTGAATGGAACGTATGGTACTTCTCCGGGTTCCAAAGATACTCCTTCCGCTGCTACATTCAAGGAGACCTATACTGAAGAATACGGCTCCACGCCTCCGAAACCCTTTATGACCAACGCCTACGATGCTGCTGCCGTTATCAGCCTTGCAATGAAGAAAGCAGGCAGCTCTGACCCCAAAGCTATCAGGGATAACCTTCGGTTCGTTGCCAACCCTCCGGGAGAAAAAGTTTACGCCGGAGTTGAAGGCTTCAAGAAGGCTTTCCAGCTTCTCGAAGAAGGAAAGGAAATTAACTACCAGGGTGCGGGAGGTTCGGTAGACTTTAACAAAGACGGTGACGTCGTATCTCCGATCGAGGTATGGCAAATCCAGGACGGAGAGATAAAAACGGTAAGGATTGAGGACATAGCAATCAAGGACGGACGTTTCGTACCTGCAAAGACGCTCGAAGAATAATATTAAACTATTAAATTTTATTAAGTTTAAATGCTCCAGGGAGCCTCTATCAATTTGAGGGCTCCCTGTTTTTCTTGCCGTCCAGGGTTATCGGTAAATTTCAGCCAACTTATCTTTCGCAAACCCCTTACAAAAGAGAGAGGTAATATTGCGGGTTGTTTTCAAACCTTTTCGCAACAAGCCGAAAGAATCTTCCTTCACAGAAATACTCAATTGGACTAGGGACTGAGCTACTTTGAAATATTGTATTCTGGGTCGTTCTATTTAAGCCGAGGTTTCAATAAAACTCCGTTCTTCATCACTGCCGGTGTATTTACCAAAGTAGCTGAGAAAGCCCCGGAGCTCGCTCCGGGGATGGTGCGCC
>JAGXKX010000148.1 GCA_018335015.1 Candidatus Bipolaricaulota bacterium | reverse complement strand
TACGTATTGGCGATGGGAGAGAACAAGTTTACAGGCAAAAGCGAGGACTTGCTAGACAACGAAGAGGTAGGAGAATTATACCTCGGTGGATAATAACAGGACACTCGACGGCGGGGCCGAGGGTCAACTCTTCCCTTCACCTTTCTTTGCCTGCTAAAATCATAGCATAATATGGATTAATGTTCCTAATTCTGTTGCCCCAACTTTTCTCTAAAACCCGTGACACCCAATTTGCTCAATTAACCGAAATACATCGTCGTACAACTCCAAATCTCGGGAAATTATTCCTAGCAGACGGCTTCGTTGGCCGATGAGGTATTCTCCTCCTTTGAGCATGGCAATGGACTGGTTAACAGGATATTTAATTTAAACGGTCAATAATCTAGCAAAAGTGTGGGCTTATTCCTCTGCGCGGCCAAAGCAAAAGTCCGAAACTTGCTTCAATTAAGGCCAGCCCGTAATATCAACAATGTAATTTCTATTTTAATCTATTTGGTTTCCCTAACGGTAATTATAACCCATGGCTGACCTGCACTTTATAGGGGTGGAATAGTGACCAACAAACCTTACCTCAAGGCACTTTTCCGAACCCCCGACCTCTTTGTGGGAATCCTGGACCACGAGGGAAGACTCATCAACGCCAACGATGCCTCACTGGAGTTTATTAAAAGAGACCTGAAAGACATCAAAGGGGACAAATTCTGGGAGACGCCATGGTGGGATCATTCGAAACAGTTACAGGGTAACTTGAAGGAAGGGATCGAGGCTGCGAAAAAGGGAGAAGCGATCCGGCTTGAGGCCAATCATTTTTCACCCGAGGGAGAGAAGGTTACTGTAGATTTCATCCTCCGCCCGGTTGAGGAGGAGAGTGGTGCTACCCGACTGCTTGCTCTGGGAAGGGATATTAGTAAGAGGGAAGAGATAAAAAACGAGTTAAAGGAAAGAGAGAAAAAGTATCGCGAGATATTTAACAACGCAAACGACGCAGTGTATCTTCACGAAGTAACAGAAGAGGGAATACCCGGGGAATTTATAGAGGTAAACGCAGTGGCTACCAAGATGCTCGGTTACACCAGGAAGGAATTCCTTTCCATGTCTCCCCAGGATATCGACGGGGGCGAGAAGGCCCAGGATGTACCAATTATTATGGAAGAGCTTCTTTCAAAAGGACATAAGACTTTTGAGATGTATCACCAAGCCAAAAATGGAAGTTTAGTACCTGTGGATGTTAGCTCTCATGTATTCGAAATGAACGGTAAAAAAAGAGTTATTTCTATAGCAAGGGAAATCACCAAACGAAAAGAACTCGAGAAAACCCAGAAACTTATCAGCTCTTCTCTGGACCAAGCTTCCCTTGAGGTGTACTGGATTACCCCTGACGGTAGATTCGTCTATACTAATAAACAGGTCCGAGAAAGACTCGGCTATTCAAAGGAAGAGCTTGAGAACATGTCCGTTTGGGAAATAGACCCAAACCCCGAACATGCAGAAGAGAGCAGAGAAACTAGATGGAGTCGGTTAAAGGAGAACGAAGTCCTTAACTTTGAAAGCATCCACAAGACCAAAGGGGGCGATACTTATCCCGTGGAAATAGCCAGCCACTATATACAGCACGGAGGAGAGGAGTACGAATTCGCTTTTGCAAAAGACATCACCAAACGGAAAAAAACCGAGAGACGACTCAAGCAAAGCCGTTCAGAGCTCCGTCAGTCCTTCGTCGAACTTGCGGAGACTACTTCTCGAGTGCTGGGCGTCCGGGATCCGTACACCAGAAGGCACGAGTTAAAAGTCGGAAGGTTGGCAATGGAGGTCGGGGAAAGGATGGACCTCGACGAAGAGAAGAGATTGGGGTTGTACCTCGGGGGCGTGTTACACGATATCGGTAAAATAGCCATACCTGAGACCATACTGACGAAACCCGGCGGACTGAAGGACATCGAGTGGAAAATGATCAAATCGCATCCTGAGGTGGGCTACAACCAGATCCTCTCGGACACTGACTTCCCCTGGCCCGTTGCGGAGATGACCCTACATCATCACGAAAGGCTGGATGGATCTGGATATCCTCACGGACTGGCAGGAGACGAGCTTTCACTGGAAGTAAGGATACTGGGGGCAGTTGACGTATTAGAGGCAATGAGCACCAGAAGACCTTACCGAGCGGCAAGAAGTAAAGGCCATACGTTAAAGGTATTAAAACAGGGCAGGGGCGAAAAGTTTGACCTGGAAGTAGTAAACATACTGGTTGATATGATAGAAGAAGGGAGGATAGAGTTTGGAGGAGAATGATAAAATATTCAACTTCACGGGAGGCAAAAAATGAGTGAACCAAAAACTCTAAACGAAATCGAAACAAACTATAGTAAAGCGCAAATCTACTCGAGGATTGAAAAATTAGTAGAAAACGGGTTGATGGATACCCCGGAAAGAGGGGAACGCAATCAATACTTACTTAGCCCCAACGACGTAAAAATCCTGCAACACCTTGAAGAACTGGAGGAAAATCACGAAACCATTGAAGCAGCCATTGGTGAACTTGAGGAAGAAGTAATTACAGAAGAAGCTCGGGAGGAGGAGAAGGAGCCCGGGATTTTGGAGAATAAACAGTTAACT
>JAGXKX010000065.1 GCA_018335015.1 Candidatus Bipolaricaulota bacterium | reverse complement strand
CCTCCGAATAGTGGTGAAAGAACTGGGTAGAAATGATTTTTTTGCTGGAGGGAAAAATTAGCTCGCTTTCCTTCTTAGGGGAAGTTCCTGACGTCGATCTGACTGAAATTTAATTCGAATTCAACTCATTGTCTATTGATTGACCCAGTCGATTGGCTACTTCCTCGGCCCGCTCCTGTGTATCTCCTTCAACCATTACTCGGATAACATCCTGGGTACCAGAAGGCCGAACCAGGATCCGACCTCGCTCCCCAATTTCTTCTTCCCACCGGGCAACTTCTTTCTGAATTTCCCTGTTGGACTGAAAATCTTCCTTGTTATCCGTCGGAACGTTGTAAAGTACCTGGGGGTAATGGGTCATACCTCCGGCGAGCTCGGAAATGCTCTTGTCCGTCTCTCGGAGTATCCTTAATACCATCAAAGCAGTTACCAGGCCGTCTCCCGTGGTATTAATCTCTCTAAAGATCACGTGACCGGACTGCTCTCCTCCGACTAACGCCTCCCTTTCCAGCATTTCCTGAGCGACGTACTTGTCCCCAACCCGGGTTCTGACGAGATCTATCCCCAGGTCGGAGAGCGATTTCTCCAGTCCGAGGTTGCTCATTACCGTGGAAACGACCGTTGGTGGATCCAGTCTTCCCTCTTTCAGCAACCACTTCGCCGCCATATAAAGAACCCTATCCCCGTCAATCTCGCTTCCGTTTTCATCCACGAAAAGAGCCCGATCACCGTCACCGTCAAAAGCGACACCGAGGTCCGCCTTACGGGTAACTACCTCCTCCTTCAATTTTTCAAGAGAAGTGGAGCCGCAATTCTGGTTTATGTTAAACCCGGTCGGGTTTATCCCCATCTTGACCACCTCGGCTCCCAGTTCGTCGAATGTGCTGGGCCCAACCCGGTACGTCGCCCCGTGCCCACAATCCATCACAAGTTTAAATCCGGAGAGATCCGGTAAACCTTCGGAAAATTTATTCTTTAAAGCCTCAAGGTATAGCTCATCAGAATTCTCAACGGTCTTGATGTCTCCAATATCCTGCCAATTAGCCAGGGCACTTCTCTCCCGGGCAACGATAAATTTCTCGATCTTCTCTTCCACGTTTGGTGCTAACTTTAGGCCGCGGGAGTTGAAGAACTTTATCCCGTTATCTTTAGCCAGGTTGTGGGATGCAGACACCACAACTCCAACTTTCGCGTCAAACTCTTCCATCAGAATGGGTATAGCGGGAGTCGGCATTTCGTCAAGAAGATAAGCGGTTCTGC
This sequence comes from Candidatus Bipolaricaulota bacterium, assembly GCA_018335015.1. Taxonomy (GTDB): domain Bacteria; phylum Bipolaricaulota; class Bipolaricaulia; order M55B111; family M55B111; genus JAGXLP01. The sequence goes on along the minus strand of JAGXKX010000065.1, from coordinate 8,385 downwards.
CCGTAGAAGAGATACCGGATGCGAGCCCGTACTCCAAGGTCCGACCCGATTTTCGGGTATCCCTGCAGATCAACACCGAGTCGCCCTTTTCCGTAATTATTTTAGTCGATTTTCCGAGTTTTAACGCCAGTTCTGGCGTAATATCTTCATTTACCTCTCCCCTTACTCCATCCGTTCCAAATAAATCCACTTGGACCCCCTTAGTCCTCTTTCTTCCTCTCGGTTAACTCAACAGATTGGTTTAATTTGACGAAAGTGTCCGGCGGGTAATAACCAAAAAGGGAAGTGTTTGCAGTTGCCAGAGTCCCCTTCCCCACAAGTGTGCCCGGGTTTAATACGGAGTTACAGCCAATTTCAACCTCGTCACCCAGTAAACAACCAAACTTTCGCAAACCTGTTTGTACATCCCGATTGCTTAAGTGAACTACCACCGGCTCTCTGTTGACCTTGAGGTTGGAGACTTTAACACCCGCTCCCAGGTGGCCTTTCCAGCCGATAACGGAATCCCCGACGTAGGAAAAATGAGGGATTTCAGCTTCGTCGTGAATTACACTTCTCTTTACCTCCGAGCTGTGACCGATAGTTACTCCATTCCCTACCGCGACGTTACTTCGAACGTACGCTCCGCTCCTTACCTCACAGTTCTTTCCAACAATCGTCGGTTCTTTTATAGTCGCTCCCGCTTCAACCACCGTTCCCTCACCGACTTCGACTTCTCCCTCGATCGTAGCATCTTCAGAGATAAACCCCCGTCGCCCGGGTTCCAGATTTTCCGCGACTATTTCCGGTATCCTTTCCACTACTTCCCAGGGATACTCCAGCCCCCGGTAATATCCGGAGTATTCCGTTTTGGTCAAGTCAAAGAAGTCCCCAATATCAGGGCAGTCTTTTACCATGTCCTTCCCCCCACATATCACCAATAACTATTACAACCTCAATAATAAATCGACCTAATTTTTCGCCCAGATTTGTAAAAAAGGCCTTCCAGTTTGAGACTTCCGCCAGCACCACACTTAATCGCTTAACCCGGCTATAGGGATAAATCTGAATCAGGTTGATGAATAAACCGCACCTTGACCCACATGAAAGAACTTAGTCAAATCTAACCGCTCGTTTCGGCAAGCTGCTCGAACTGGAGCTGGTAAAACTGGTAAAACTGACCTTTTTCGTCCATTAGTTCCTCGAAAGTTCCCCTCTCGCAAATCTCGCCGTTTTCTACAAAAAGAATTTTATCAGCGTTTGTTATGGTAGATAACCTGTGAGCGATAGTAAAGGTCGTGCGTCCCCTCGAAACCTTATCGATGGCTTCTTGGATCAGCTTTTCCGTGTAGGTATCAACCGAAGACGTGGCTTCATCGAGAATTAGAATCTTGGGATTCTGTATAAGTGCCCGGGCTATCGATATTCTCTGCTTCTGCCCCCCGGAAAGCTTGACCCCTCTCTGCCCGATATCGGTTTCGTAGCCGTCGGGGAGGTCCGAAATAAACTCTTCGACGTTGGCTTCAAGGGCGTACTTTATTACTTCATCCCTGGTTACATCCGGCTTGCCGTAGGAGATATTTTCCGTAACGGTTCCTGAAAACAGGTAATCGTCCTGCATTACCATCGCAATGTTTCGTCTCAGCTGACGAAGATTCCAGTCTTGAACGTCCACGTCGTCCACTTTCACGCTTCCCTCGTTTAGATCGTAGAGTCGAGGAATCAGCCGAACGAGCGTAGTCTTGCCGGCACCGCTGGGACCAACAAGCGCCACGGTCTGTTTCGGTTCTACCACGAGGTCAATGTCATTCAGCACTGTTTCCCCGTCGCTATAGTTGAAGTTAACGTCCTCGAAAGCAACTTTCCCCTTAACCTCCCCCCTCGGCTTGCTGAACCCGCCAGCTGTTTCCGCGATGTGTGGCTCGATATCTAAGTGAGAAAAGAACCTTTCCGTGCTTGCAAAAAATCTACTGAGCCGCTGGCTAATTTGAACCATCCTGAGTATTGGCGCTCTGAATCTAATCAAATAGGTATAGAACGCGACTACCGTCCCGGCGGTTAGGGAGCCCTGATAAACCAGATAACCACCGTAACCGATGGTCAGAATCAGACCGAAGCTGTTGAGAAAATAGGAGACGGGTCCGAGCGTGCTAAAGTACTTAATCGCGGCCGCCCTGGCGTCATAGTGCTCTTCGTTCTTTTTGAAAAACCGCTCCATTTCGTAGTCCTCGTTGGCGAAGGATTTAATTATTTTCATGCCAGCCAGGTTGTCTTCCAGACGATCATTTAGCTTTCCTTTGGCCTCCCTGTTCCTTCTGAATGCCCTGTGCATTCGTCTTATTAACGTCAGGGCAAAAATCACAAGGACCGGGGTAAAGGAAAGTGCTATGAGAGTCAGTGGAACATCCATTAGAAAAAGTATTGCCAGGACTCCGGAAATAGTGGTACTGGCTTCGAGGAAACCTTCCGGGCCGTGGTGAATAAATTCCTGGAGCACGTTCAGGTCGTCGATTATCCTCGACATCAGCTCGCCCGTCTTTTTCCTGTCGTGGAACTTGAGAGGTAGTTTCTGAAAGTGACTGTAAATGTCGTTTCTCATATCAAATACGACCTTCTGCGCTATTCGGTGGCCAAAGTAGTTCCTGATAAACCGAATCAATGCTATCAACGTAAATGCACCAAAAGCCCACAGGGAAAGAGTTACAATCCTTCCGAGATTTGCGGACGGTATGGCGTCGTCTATCAGATTTCTCAGCAATAAAGGCGGGACGAGTCCGGCAAGGGCTCCAATTACGTGGAGAACCTGAACCGGCACGTATTCTAAGAGATTTGGTCTGAGATAGTCCCGGTAAAATCGCTTCAGGAGATAACTCTTAGAATAATCAGAATAATCAATTTCGTTATCGTTCTCTTCGGCGGGTCCTGCCATTTATATCCTCCCTGCTACTTTATCTAAAACACGTATAAGCTTTCGTCAATATAGGTGGATCGTAAAGGATATCGATATTTCATTTAACTTCAAGCCCTATTCCTATTTTAAACTGATCAAATGATCAAGTGACTCTAATTCTGGTCAACTTAACCGACGAACTCATACCACTCATTATAGAGCCCGGAGTAATTGTCGAAAAACTGCTTCGCTTCGGTCCTCATCTTTTCGGCATTCGCTTCTTCTCCGATCGAATAGTAATACTGGTGAAATGTGTATACATAGGCACTTTCCGGATTGAACCGATAAATGATTGGCTCTTCCCGCCAGGCAAGGTAACTAAAAAATCCACCTAAAATCAGACCAAAAACCAGTATCCCGGTCACGGTCTTAAAAACTTTGGTAAGGCATTCCATTTCTTTTTCATTTGCCCCGGGGACGCCTTCTCGATCGTATTAACCTACTCCTGGTCAACCAGCGATTAATTCAAATTATCTATTTCTAACGGACTTACATCCTCCCCGAGCTCAAACCCGAGAACCCGAGAATAGAAGAAAAGCTCAGCTTCCAGTGCCCTCCGGATATTTCCCTCCTTCCTGAAACCGTGCTGTTCTCCTTCGAACAGTAGGTAGGCAGTTGGTATACCTCGTTCCTTCAACGATTGGTACATCTCTTTTGCCTGATCCGGCGGGACTACTCTATCTTCTTCACCTTGAAAGAAGACGACCGGACAGGATAATTGATCCTGGTGCTCTATTGGAGAACGGTTTTCGTAGAGTTCCTTTTCCTCGGGGTATGGTCCTATCAAAGAGTCGAGATACCGAGACTCGAACTTGTGGGTCTCCTTCGCCAGGGCTGCGGGATCGCTGACCCCGTAGTAGCTCGCGCCTGCGTCAAATACGTCCTCGAAGGTCAAAGCCGCCAGAGTCGTATAGCCGCCGGCACTTCCTCCCCTGATAAGTAACCTTTCCCCGTCTACTTCACCGTCTTCCACCAGATACAAAGCACCACTTGCACAGTCCTCGACGTCAACCAGACCCCATTGACCTTTTAGTGCATCCCGATACTCTCTACCAAATCCAGAACTACCCCTGTAGTTCACGTCCAATACGGCAAAACCGCGTGTAGTCCAGAACTGTATCTCCGGTTTGAGCATGTCAGAAGTCGAGGAAGTGGGGCCACCGTGACTGATGACCAGAAGCGGAGGTTTTTCGTCCTCTGGCCCCTCAAAGTCGCAGCTGCAAGGAGGGTAGAAAAAACCCTGAGCCTTTTTACTATTTCCGCCAGTGTTAAAGTTAACCGTTCGGGCCGGTGATACGAATCCTTCATCTACGTCGAGAGTTGTCGATAATTGAAACGTCTCGAAAGAGCCATTCCTTGGTTGATATTTTCTTATACCTCTAGGATGGTGTGGTCCACCAGCGATAAACCAGATCTCCTCCCCTTCCGCTTTTACTGACGAAATCTGGGTAAACGGAAGATTTATTGGCTCCAGGTTCGGTGACCTGCGATCCGTCCGGCCCAGGAACCACCTTCCATTTTGATTGAACGTAAATACTAAATCGTCGGAGTTTGGAAAATCGTAAGTAGAAGCACCGAACTGCCACTGTGGCCGAGCAAATTCGGCTTCAACTTCGATTACCGGTTCGACTTCTCCTTTGTCCCAGCAGTAAATGTTCCACCAACCAGTTCGGTCCGAGATGAAGTATAGCTTCCCATCCGGCCCCCAGCGAGGCTGCACGACCGATAACCCGTCAGACCCACGGATTATCCTCGAATTCTCTATCTCACCTTCCGAATTTAACTTACCGAGATGTAATTGCGTTTCGTCCCAGGGCATCGACGGGTGGTCCCACGTTATCCAAGCCAACGTGGATCCGTCAGGACTTGGCCGCGGTGAAGAGTAAAAGTCGGAACCCCAGACAACGACCTGCGGGTTCCGAGTATCCCCCAAAGTTATTTTTACAAGGCAGTTTTTGGGATATTGGCTTTTACCCGCGTGATCCTCGCAAACAGCCCATAGTACCTCTCTTTTCTTATCGAGGGAGAAATCGGCGTAGCGTTTGTTTTCTTCAGGAGTAACCGGAACTGGCTCCAGGTCATCTTCTCTGTTCTTATATAGTCGCTGGTCCTCAAAATTAACAAAGAAAACTTCCCCTTCTCCAATTAAATAAGGCTTTCCTCCGTACTCGTGTACTCTGGTTCTTGCATTATATCCTTCCGGTATAAGGTCGGATTTGGAACCGTCAGGATCTTGTCTAACTACTACTGTTCGACCTTCCTCGCTCGGTCGGGTTTCTAGCCAGTAGGTATACTTGTTGGAAACTTCAATCTCGCTAAGTCCTAGAGATTCGGAAGCCACCTCTTTTGCCGATATCGGCGATTTCCACGAACCGTAGCCTCTAACTTTTTTCATAGCCCCTCCATTTCGACTAAAAATATTACCCACTAATTAACCAGGCGGCAAAATAGGAAATTTCTCAGTTTCGATTTGGGGTAAGTGAAATTTAAACATTTTTTTATCATGAAATAATTTGATTGAAACGCCCGGTCTATGGTATTATAAAACATCGATATTTTCCCACCCAGGTGGGAAATGGTGCTTGAGCCAGACCGGGAAGGGTAAAACCTCGCCGGGAAAGGAGGCATAACCCGGCTAGGAAAACCTTTTCCCAGACTGGCTGATCCCAACCTGGGTGGGTTTAATATCCTTTCCCTAAATTATATCCCATAAGGAATTAGAATTCAGATCAACGGCAACTCCACCAGATTTCCGGAACCAAAATAATACCTGGAAACTCACTAACCTTTATACCTTTAGCGACACTCGAGTTCTCAAGCTTATCCGGAATTTTGCTGGCGATGTTTTCGATAATTCCTCCTTAAAAACCTTCTCCCAATAACGTCTGTGTTTAGGTCAAAGCTGGTCCAAAAAGTCCGTAGTTAATCGGGAGACTAATTTAGTCTGTTCCTTTCTACTTATAGTCGCCTGGCCGTCGCCGGTCTGGAATCCGTACCACCCAAATTGACTATGGTTTGCCCCTTCGACCTCGAAGAACTCTGCGGATTCCGGAAACTGACCCCTGGATCTTTCGACTTTTTCATCGGAGAGAATTTCGTCTTTTCCTCCGGTGATGCTCAAGACTTTCAGGCTGGACGAGAACGTAGACCCTTCGGGAGGATACGCAGCCCATAGCACCAAACCGCTGACGGGATAATCGGTTTTTGAAATGAACCGAGCGGCCATCGCCCCGCCCATGGAGTGACCGGCCAGAACCCAGTTCCGCGACCGGTTACGGGAATCTATTACTTTTCCCGCCTTTTTCCATCCAAGTATTGCGAGATTCAGCGGCATTTTAACGAGGTAAACCTCGTAGCCCTGCCCGGCGATTTCAAGAGCAGTCGGCGCGTAAGCTTTCACGGGCACCCTCGCGCCCGGGTAAAAAATTACACTTACCCGTTTGGCACCCTCGACGGGCTTCAGAAGTATTCCTTCAACGTTATCCAGCTCGAATTCACTTACCGTTATCGCTTCAGTTCCCTCCAGTGACTCTGAAACCTCGCTCATTACCTGCTGGGGGCGAAGAAACCAGGCAGTTACACCCAGTCCCGCAACCAGTATTGCCGCCACGATAGCAGTTAACGGTAGTTTATGTTTCCCGAATTTTTCTCTCATAATTACTCCTTCCTAAATATTCGTCGAAGCCTGATTAGAAAAGGATATCCGTTTTCACTTCTATTCTATAGAAGGTATAAAATCACTGCTTTAACTGGGCCCAAAAACAGTTATACTTTTACAATTTATATTATAACTCAGCTCTTTCACAACTATTCGAAAGCGAGATGTAAGACACAAGAAATCACTATATTTTTTAGTTCAAGCCTCCTGCCTATTACCTGGCTGCCGGGATTTCGTCTACTGGTAGGATTTTAAGGTTAAATCAGTTGCCAGGTAATAGGCAGGAGGCACAGAAGGACAAAACAATGATCTACAACGATGGTGAAAGAACTGAGTATAATTCATTCTGCCCATTATCAGGAGGCGAACTTCCATTCAAATATGGTTTACTTACTGCTGGCCGGTATAAGTTTCGGGAGTATAGGATTATTCGTCAATCTAATCGGTAACAACATTTCTACCCTCTTAATCGTTTCTATAAGGCTTCTGGCCACCGCCGGTATCATTTATACCTATCAAACTGTAAAAACCAAAAGGAGTGAAATACCCCTGGAGTCCCGTCGCGACTACTACGTCGCACTGGCGGGCGGTATAATCGGGTTTGCCTTGACCTTCAGCCTTTATCTGAAGTCTCTCGTACTCATTCCAGTCTCGGAAGCCGTCTTCCTTCACTACGTAGCTTTCCCCTTTTCCACCATCGTTTATTCCACTGTTTACCTCGGGGAGAAGGTAACAAAGTACGAATTTATCTCGCTGGCGGGAACGATCGTCGGCGTATCTCTCATTTACAACGTGGGATTTACCGGAGGCTTCACTTCTATCTTCGGTTACACTATCGCTTTTATCTCCGGGATAACCTATTCGGCCGCTCTCCTCGTATTAAAGGATCTCGGCAAAAAGAAGACAACCCTTCAGGCACTTTTCTGGCCTACACTTCTCGGCGGATGTGTTTTACTCCCCATCTCTCTTTTTGCAGGGTTTACTTTTGACTTATCCGGAGGAATTCTCGGTCCCTTGCTGGGATTAGTTCTTATCTCCACTTTACTGGGGTATTCTTTATTTGCAAAAGGGCTTAAGAAAACCAGAGCCGGGTTGTCTTCTATTATCCTAATAGTTGTCGAGCCTCTATCCGCCGTAATACTCGCTATTCTGTTCCTCGGGGAAAGAGTTTCAATATCTTCCGGGTTAGGAGGAGGTCTTATCGTTTTATCGGGGCTCCTCCTCGCAGGCAATCAAGGAAATAGGAAACACGATGCGGAAGCTTGAGGCAATCAGACTACTCCTCTATTTCGCTGATTCTCCCCTCCAGATCTCGTAAATCCCCGAGCACTCCGTCTTCCCTCTGATCCACATCGCCTTCTCTTTCTATGTAAAAAGTCCTCATGCCAAGCCTTCGGGGAATCTGGTAGTCAAACTTCCAGTGGTCACCAACGTGTACTGATTCCTCCGGGCTCGTGCCTACCCGATTAAGTACCCTGCGATAAACGCCGGCATTCTTCTTTACCTCTCCGAAGTCCGATACACAGGAGAATATACGGTAAAACCTGTTTTCGATTTGTTTCAGCGCGTAATCGAGGAAAATTCTCGGAGCGTTTGAGGTGACAATTAGCCTGTAATTCTCCCTCAACTTTTTCGTGGCATCGAGAGCGTCCTCGAAGAGTCTAACGTTTTCCGGGACCTGTATCTCCCCAATTACTTCTTCCGGGTCCTTTTCGAGATCGAACCTCTCGAACCAGTATTCCGGCTTGTACCATCGAATATCTTCGTCTCCTATCTCGTCGTAATAAGATTTGAGAGC
>JAGXKX010000064.1 GCA_018335015.1 Candidatus Bipolaricaulota bacterium | reverse complement strand
CCTAAAATAATTGGTTTATCGGAGAGATCTTCGGCTTCAAGAGTCAACTGTTCCGTTATATCCACTTTCCCTCCGTATGCACCCCCTTCCGGGTTGTAAACAACTATTATATCGCCAGAATTTGCTGCATTTACAGCTTCTTGAATACAACCCTGACCATAGTATTCTTCTTCGGTGTTTTTGTTTACTGCTTTCTCCAATGTCGGAATAGCAGAACCCACAACTCCGATTGCAACTACGCTGACGATGATCAAACCAACCAGCAAACAAGTTTTGACCGAATTCATCGCTTTACCTCCTTTTCGTTCCAGTAACTTTTTTTATCCTCATTAGAAAGAGTAGTCGAAGCTCAGCCTGAAGTTTTTCAGCTCCCCCGGCTTGATTGCGGCTCCGGCTCCCATGGTAAACTGGTCGGATAGGTCGTAGTTACCTGCTCCGGTGAAGAGTGCTGTATCGAAAAGCGAATCGCTTCCGCTCATATCGAAGTAGACGTCGGCACCGAAGTACAAGTCATCTCCCCGGTTGGACTTCTCTATCGAAATTACCTCATCATAGGGGGTATTGGTGTATAATCCGGAGTAGACCGGGTCGGGGTCGAGGACGTAATCGTAGGCCCTCAGGTCCATGTTTTCCTGATCGGTCAACCTGTTCAGATTACCTTTTAGGGCAGTAAGGGATGAGAAGGTAACGTGACCTAGTTTAACCCCGGTTATTCCGAACCCTTCTATCTCCAGACCGCCTATGGTGCTAGTTTTGCTCGAGCTGTTGGTAAGGAGATTTTCGTCGTCCGGAGTGGACAGGTCGGTATAAACATCGAAACAGGCCCAGTCCAGGTCGAGTTTCGGGTCCAGTTCGATTGATTTTGCCTGAGAAGTAAACTTTAGCTTCCCGTCCAGCTTCAAGGGAAGGGTTTCCGATTCCAAATCGAACTCCAGTATGGAGTGTTCGAAGCCGGACTCCTCGCTGAATTTTGTGGTGGCCATAAAATTGCAACAGTCGAGGCTAAGTTCCGAAATTTCTATGGTGGTACTTACGTACTGAAGCTGGGAAGGGCCGTAACTCCCGGCCTGGCTGCTACCCGTCTTGATCGTATATCCGCTCCCGCGGACGATTTCCAGTGCTTCGGCCTCGTTTTCCTCCATGCCGAAGAGATTAGTAACGTACATCTTAGGTCCACCTGGAAGCTCGCCGTATAGTTCCAGTTCGTAACCCGAACCAAACCCGGAGCCGTCCCCGGTATATTCCAGCAGAAAGGTGTTCCCGATGTTCAAATCAGCCAGGGTTAGGTCCGCTTCGGCAAGGAAGTAGTTTAACCTTACCTCTTGAGGGTCAAAATCCAGGGTAGAGTCAACACCTACCATACCGAGTGACGTAGCTGCCCCGAAGGTCTGGGCGTAGTAACTGTCCTTTTTAAACAGAGAACTGCTCGTGTAGTCAATACCGCCGGAATAGTAATTTAAGTATAGTTCGGAGGAGAAGCTTCCCAGCACGTTAGATCCCGGACTAAAATAGAGGTCGTTCTCCCAGTCTCCGGAGAGGTCCGAAAAACCAGTTATATTTACCACCAGGATTAGAACGATTATCAGGGAAGCCGAAACCAATAACTTACCGTACTTCACCTCATTATTTGACACTACATTATCCCCCTTTTTACCTTTCACCCTTAAACGAAAACTGATAAATTACAAAGCTATAAATTATTATTCACTTTCAGCTTCAGAAGACTAAGTAGTTACGTTAAGTCTAACTTTGTTAAGTTAACAGAAATTATTTTTTTTGTCAATTAATTGGAGCGGAACCTAATTAGAGAACAATATTGGGCGGTAAAGCTCTTATGAAGTACTGGCCGGGGGTTCACTCCATATTAAAGTCTTATCAATGTTACAGCCATCTTACCATTCCCTGTAAGGTCTTCTCTTGCGTTATTTGGGAAAGCTATCTTTTCCTTCCTCATTAAAAAATCATATGAACCAATCACACTCCGTAATCTGTGAACATATCCTTCAGCTGACTTCGTGCCTTCTTGAACCCACACATCCTGCTATTGGTCCAATTTAAGGACTGTTTAAGCTATTTTACTTGGATTGGTTATTTCCTCCACGAAACGACTTCATCGCCCCCTCAAGCTCCTCGTCCACGATATGGGTGTAGATCATCGTAGTCGAAAGGTCGGCATGGCCCAGTGCCTTCTGGACCAACCGGATCTTCCCCGTCTCTCGGTACAGATCAGTCGCGAAGGTATGCCTCAACGTATGGGGAGAAATATCCTTCTCAATCCCCGCCTTCCCGGCATAGGTTTTCAACGTCTTCCAGACCTGCTGGATGGTCAATTTCCTACCGGCATTACCTTCCCTTAATGTGGAGAAGACCCACCTGGGCAGCCCACCAACCTTTTCTACTTGCCTGTCTTTCCATTCACCCAGCGACTCCAGCTGAGCCTCATCGACCCAGAGGGTCCTATCCTTCGCTCCCTTGCCCTCCCGGACCATTAGCTTGCCACTGGTTAGGTTAACGTCTTCCCACCGTAGTGAGACGGCTTCTGACACCCTTAACCCAGTGTTTAACATCAACTGGAACATGACTTTGTTTCTCTGGCTTGTCACGTAACGCTCGTTAAATTGATCCAGCAAGTCTTCCTGCTCCTCTTCAGTCAAAACCACCGGAATAGCTCTTTTACCCATATTTGCCCCCATTTGAGGATAAGTTGTAATATCGTATTCTTTAAACTTATTCACGGACTAATCGAGGGTAAGTGGGAGAGGAGGGAATTGCAAGTATTTATTAAACTTATTCACTTGGTTGGGTGGGAGCAATCGACGCAATTTCTTCGATGCTAGAGAAGTTCACCGGACCGGAATGGGAACGATAGGTTTCCTCACCTTGAGACTGTAGAGGTTGAGTGGACCGCTTTAATCTCTAACGGGGGACCACACTGTAGTCCATAATTTTGAAATCATCGTCCAAGGCAAGGGCGGTTCTGATATCGAGTCGCTCCATCTGGGCAAAGCTTACACAGTCAGTAAAGCTGAAGACCTGGTCATCGTATTTTTTAAAGATCTCCCAGGCTCTCTCCCTATCTCCTTTGGGCACGGAGATAAGCTGGGCAACCTTTGACTCCTTCAGTCTCTCCCCAAACTGGACCGCTTCCTGGTGTCCCAGGCTGGTCCTGATCAAGGTGATCGTTTCGTCAAATACGTAGTCGGAGGTGATCAGAGGTGTCTTGTTTTCCTCAAACCATTCCCGCACCGGTCGATGTTCGGGGTCGGACTCGTCCACCAGAGCATACCACCCGGAGGTATCGACGTAGACCAAGCCGCTCTTATTCTTCTCCACCATAGAGCACCTCGTCGTGGTCTCTGGCCACCGGTTCTCCTTTACCGTGTCCCATTCCAACTACTTTGAAGATGGGATCTTTTTCTCTGTCCTCGTCCTCGAGGTGAAAGCTCTCATCAATCAGTTCGCGAATGATCTGGGAGATACTTTTTTCTTCCCGTTCCGCCAGGTCTTTTACCCGCTGGTACTGCCTTTCTTCCAGGCTGATGTTCGTCTGTTTCATCTTGACCCCTCCGAAGATTCTTGTTGATTATATATTATATAACAATATTCTCTTTCTCAACCCCGAGAAAAATGAAATTGTTGAATTGGCAATCTAGAAATATAGCCTTCCTAAATTATGTAACTGATATTAGCTATCGGTTACGGCCATGTTACTATGAACTCGCGCTGTCAAAACTGTGGTAATATGAGTAATCCATGTCTGAAACCGGAAAATTTAATTGGCTGGCGAAAAGTTATAAGTTACCAAAAGGATTTCCCTCAACACTTTAGGGGAGATTGTTGCGAAAGTTTAGAAAATCAGCTCAAATCAATAAACTTGATTCTACTCTCCTTATAGGTTACCACCACTAGAACTTTTTAACACTTACAGGGCAATCCTCGGTAACCAAATGATGATTTAATTGGAACTAGAAAATGACCGTAATTAAAAGGTAGTTTGGACTGAGGTTTAGAAAACTATATAATGCTCTTGGTATTGGCGAAAAGAAAGGTAAATCTTTGTCCTTACAGGAGATAATACAATGGGAGAAGTTCCGCGCTGGGTAGCTATACTCACTCCTATACTATTTTGGGGTGGGATAATATTGTATGCTGGAGGGATAAGGGGATTCTTTGAAGACTTACGAGACCAGTACCGCGAGTGGGGCTTAAAAGGAACTATTCTGTTCTTGTTAGCGTTTGCTGCATGGGTTGTGTTCATGACGTGGATCACCCCTTAGGGAATTATTATCCAAACCCTTGCTCGCTAACCCCCGGCTGAAAGAGGAGAGAGCTATATGACGACGGTGGTCGAGATATCTGGCGCCAGGAAGGTCTATTCCGATGGTACGGTAGCCCTCAAAGGGATCGACCTTGACTTAAATAAAGGTCAGATACTGGGCTTAATAGGGCCCAATGGAGCCGGAAAGACCACCCTGGTGGAGTTGGTCCTGGGGTTGCTCAAGCCAACTTCGGGGAATTGTCGGCTCTGGGGTGATGAGTGTTACACACTTTCGCCCTCGCTCAAACGGAAGGTCGGGTTTTTGCTCGAAGGAACGGGCCTTTACGACAACCTTACCGTAAGGGAGAACCTCAGTTTCTGGGCTCAAACGTATGAAACGGAAGAAAGCGACATAGAACGAATTCTGGCGGACTGGGACTTACAACAGAAGGTCGACAACCCGGTCAAGCAACTGTCGGCCGGAATGAAACAGAAACTGGCGATATCCCGGGCATTGCTTCCCGACCCGCCGCTGATCATCCTGGACGAGCCGACCTCTAACCTCGATCCGGAAGCAAGAAAGGGGGTAGTAGAACTCCTCCAGAGTTACGCCGGAGAGAAGACTCTCCTGATAACGTCCCACGACCTGTTTGACATCGAGCGGATCTGCGAAACGATAATTCTGCTCAGACAGGGAGAGATAAACGCTCGGGGTACCATGGACAAATTAAGGGAAGATCTGGGGGCCGGGCGGGAGATAGAGATAGAGGTCGAACAAAACTTCTCAAAACAGGCCAGAACGGAGCTATTGGACCGATTTGGTGGGGAGTTTAAAGGAGAGGAAACGTTCGTACTCTCCGATGAAGATACGAAGGTCGGAAAAGTGGTCGGTTTTCTCGCCCGAAAGGGGCTGGACGTGAAGCGTGTCGAGGAAGAAAAACTAACTCTGGAGGACGTCTATACCTCGATAATCAACGAAGACGAAGACGATGGAAGAGGTTAAGTTTTTCGTAAAAAAAGAGTTGCGCTACCTGCTGCACCGAAAGGAACACCTCGGCTTTATGGTCCTCTTCGTGCTCGTCTTTGCAGTAGTTTCTTCGCTGGAGCTAAAGGAACTCGGGCCGCTATTTCTCGGCCCACTGGTTCTATTTGTTACCCTGTGGACATTTCTAATCCTGATCCTCAAATCCGAACAGGCAAATAATACGGTGAGCTTTCTTCTGGCTTCCCCGTTCGAGTTCCGGGAGGTAATTATCGGAAAGATTGCTGCGGCTTTCTTACTTGCCTACTCCGCGGAACTGTTTTCCTTCGGGATCGGAGCCGGAGTTTTCTGGTTTCGGACGGCACAAATGCTGCCGCTTTCGGCGAGCCTTCAGGTCTTAGTAGTAATACCAATCTGGAGCTGGCTTATCGCTGGAATGTTGGCTCTGAGTTACGTCCTGTTTGGGAGCCCTCTGGTCGCTCAGGTCGTTGGTCTGGGTTTCATGGCATTGTTTATCAACTTGGGAAGTACGGGCACCGTCGGTTTTCTCAACTCCCATCCTGTTTTGTTCGTTCTTCTGGGACTCACGTTAATCGTCCTCTCCTATTATCTGCTGGGAAGATTCGACAGGGAGTGGGTGGTCAAGAGATGGAAACACTCCGCAAGTTAAAAATTTGAATAGCTTAAAGCAGTTCTTTACGCATGATTAATTATCCGTAAGAGTTCTATAGGTTTATTGAAAAACCGTTAAACCTTGGGGCCAAAAATCCACTATGAAAAAGACCCGTGAATTTGGGTATGGCCGTATCGATTGTCGAGCGCTGGAGAAAACACTCACCAGCAACCTCTATGGGAAAAAGTTATGTTTAGGCAAGAGTAAAACCGAAGGAGGTGACTCCAAATTAGCTTACCGGGAATCCTGATCGCAGTAAGCCTCGTCGTGATTGCTCAGTTTTTCTCATATCTCGAAACAGGTAACTTCGAGGAGTACGTAGAAAAGATTAAAAGTGTTGGGTTAAAAGGTTTTTTAAGGCTATTTATTCGATTACTGATTATAAATGGATTAGTTTTTTTATTGTTGAAATTTATCTAGTGCAGATGTCCGGAATAATCGACACTACCAAGTTAACGAAAATCTACCCCGATGGAACCGAAGCCTTGCAGGACCTCGACTTTACTCTAATGGAAGGAGAGGTTTTAGGGCTAATTGGGCCCAACGGGGCCGGCAAGTCCACACTGGTTAAATTGATCCTTGGACTTCTCGAACCCACGTCGGGATCCTGTCGACTTTGGAGGGAGAGCTGTTATTCCAGCAACCAAAGTTATAAGAAGAAGGTAGAGTAAACTTGGAGGATATATACGAAAATCATAAAAGAGGATGAGACAAATTAAAATAGTAGTTCGAAAGGAGCTACGTTATCTGTTGAACCGCAAGCCGCAGCTGGGAATGCTCATTGTAATGGCGATTTTTCTTACTGTATATTATGCCTCGCGGTCTCAACGAGTCCCCCCTATCCTAGCCAGCCCGGTGGTCTTCCTGGGGTTTACCTATGGCCTTTCGATGCTCTTATTTCGATCCGAGCAAACGAACCGGGCGGTTGAATGTCTTTTCGCTTCACCTCTGGACTTCAAACAAATATTTTTCGGGAAAGTTGCTGCCCAGTTCCTCCTTGCATTCAGCTCGGAATTAGTGGTTTTCCTAGTAACTTCGGGAGTCTCGTGGGTTAAACTTGCGGAGCTACCAACCCCCCGAACCGGAATACTTATCTTATTGGTAGTCCCTATCTGGGGGACGCTATTTGCGGGATTGCTTGCTTTGGGGTATATAATCCTTGGAAACCCGATGCTGATCCAAATCATAGGTATAGGGGCCGTTTCGGGCACTCTATCGATATCCTCCAGGGTGAAGGCCATAAGCTTAACCACTTATATAGTAGAGAATCCACTTCTACCAGTTGCGGCGGGACTGGTTGGATTATTAGCTTTCTACTACCTAATTGACAACCTGGATAGAGAATGGGTAATTGAAAAATGGAAACACTCCGCCAGCTAAAACACGTCAAAGTGTACCGTTTTGTTTTGTTTCAGGAAAAATGCCCGTATTTGGGCCGAAATGGTACTAAGTAAAGACAGGCTTCGTAAATCATTTTTATCCCTGTAGTAGTGAAGAATACCTTACTTTATAGAGGTAAACCGTGCGCTCTCTGTTAGAAGTAGAAAACCTTACAAAGATTTACAACCAAGATAAAAGAAACCAGGTCATAGCAATCGAGGATGTAGATTTCCGTGTTTCGGAAAGGGAGATCGTCGGCTTACTGGGTCCAAATGGGGCCGGAAAGACGACAACCATTAAATGCATTAGCGGTCTAATCAGACAGGACGCCGGAAAAGTACGGGTCAACGGATACGACGTCGAGGAAAATCAGGAAAAAGTCCAGGAAAACATCGGTACGGTGCTGGAGGGAAATAGGAATATCTACTGGAGACTGACTCCGGTAGAGAACATGGAGTTCTTCCTGGAACTGGGCGGTAAGTTAGCAGGTAGCGGAAGGGAAAAGATAGGGGAATTGATTAGACGTTTTGACCTCGAGGACAAGAAAAACACTCCGGTTAGGGAGCTTTCCCGGGGCATGAAACAGAAGGTCGCACTCGGCAGTGCGTTGATCAAAGACCCCAAACTCCTCGTGCTGGACGAGCCCACCCTTGGGCTGGACGTCGAGGCTTCAAAAGAATTACAGAGGACGCTAACCTCGATCGTGGAGAAAGAGAAAAGGGCCGTTCTCCTTTCCAGTCACCAGATGGACGTCGTGCAAAACATCTCCGAGCGGGCAGTCATTTTGGATCAAGGAAAAGTTGTCGTAGATAAGGAGGTAGCTGAGTTACTGGATGACTTTAAGGTTCAGGGTTACCTGCTGAAGTTTGAAAAGCAACTGAAGGAAACCACGGCAGAAAAATTGCAAAACGACTTCGAGGTCCTGGAGCTTTCCAACGGGGAGGTTCCATCAGCCAAGATCGCTTTCCAGCAGCCGGAGGGGATTTATCAGCTGATGGATTTTTTAAAAGGACATGGAGTCACAATTTCCTCCATCGAGACCGAAGGGCAGAATCTCGAAGAGGTCTTTTTGAAGACCATAAAACGCAAGGAGCAAAGGGGGGTGAAAGAAAAATGAAGTACTTTACGGTTCTAAAGGCAATGACCCGGAAGGAGATTATCGAAAAGATAAGGTACTGGCCCAATACTTTAACTGGAGTTGTCGTGTTTTACATAGTCTTCCTCCTTTTGTTCTTTGGAGCAAAAAGACTAATGGGTGGGCAGCCGGCCTTTGGGCAGACGATAGAAGGGATAATAGTGGGTTACCTGCTCTGGTTGTTTGTCCTCCAGGCCTACAGCAATTTCACGAACTTCATCACTAGAGAAGTCCAGTGGGGAACCCTGGAGCAGCTATACATGTCCGCCACGAGTTTCGGCTGGGTACTCTCCGCGAGAATATTTGCAAACTTCCTCGTCTTTAATGTTTACATGACAGGTAGCATGCTTGGTTTGGCTATGGTCACGACGGGAAGGTATTTAAACTTAGATGCCTTCAGCCTCCTACCGCTAGTAATCCTGACAATTGCCGGAGTATATGGGTTTAGTTTTTTGATGGGAGGCCTTGCCCTGGTATTCAAGCGTGTCTCCAATTCACTGCAAATCCTCAATTTCTTATTTATCGGATTGATAGCGGCACCTCTTGACAAGTATCCCTTTTTGAGATTTCTCCCCCTCTCTCAGGGCACTAGTATGATCAACGAGGTAATGATCAGAGGAGCCTCCATAACGGACTTTCCGCTAACCGACCTGCTTTTCCTGATCGGAAACTCGTTCTTCTACCTGGGGCTTGGCTTTCTTGGTTTCAAACTACTGGAAAGAACTGCTCAAAGGAGGGGACTACTAGGTCATTACTGATTTTGAAATAAAAACTGATAATCCGGCCATTCAAGCCCACAATGGTTGGTGGCAATGGCTTGTTTCAACATTCATGTAAGGAAAAACTCACTTTGCGGATCTGCACTTTTACTTCATTTGATCAGAAATTTAACATTCCGCCACTTTTGTTAAAAATATTCCTGTGAAAGTTGACGAATTTTCGTCTTATTTCCCTGGATTTTCCTGAACGATCGAAAATCTCCCAAACCCGCCCTACTAACTATAGCCGGACGACAAAGAGCCGGTTAGAATGGCTCTGAGAGCTTATTAATTTGACCGATGACAGGTCGATTTAGTATATCACCGTATTTTCCGGGAAATACGGGAAATTCAACCGATTTGCCGAGCTAACTTTCCCACTTTCTGAAATTTCCAGCGATGTGACCTCCGCGAGAAAATACTCATGAAGTTTCCCGCTAGAAATTACCAGGTTCGGGAAATATA
>JAGXKX010000063.1:2618-9725 GCA_018335015.1 Candidatus Bipolaricaulota bacterium | reverse complement strand
GGCCAAGCTTGTCCTCTTGCCTCTCTTCTTTTTGTTCTTCGAGGCCCTCCGAGATTTGATCGGGTGAGGCGGCGTCCATGTCCGTCAGTATCTCCCCGATTCTCTTTTCGGCCTCGAAGTAGGACTCGATTATGGAAAGGATTACCGAACTTTTCGACCTTCTCTCCCGTTCTGCCTTCTGTTCCACCTTGTCCATCAGGTACTCGTCCCGGTCCTGGTAGTAGATGGTTATCTGCATGAGCAAACCACCAGCCTCTCCGGGCACGGCAGAAAGGAGGGTATAGTCCGAGTAAAGGTAGATTTAGTTGAGCTTGAACCGACAGAAAAAACAGGTAGGAGAGCCAAGACTGCCTCCTCCACGCATTAAGGTCAGCCCTGGAAGCCAGGCGATCCATGTAGATGGACCCTTAGCTTTGCGAGCCCCCCTTGCGGAGGGTGTGCCTTTTACGGGGTGCTACACTTGCATTTTTTTATAAGACCTAAACCGGGTACAAATTTTTTGCAAGTAGCAGTATAACATAGAACAATTTTTTTGTCAAGCCCACAACTTATGATACATTGGAAATATTAGTATATGCTATATCAAGGACAACAAGGAGAAAAACGGGTGATATATCTCACCACGTTTTTCTCTCTTATCGTATAGAACCCCCTGTTGGAGGCGGAGGAAACGGTTATTAACTAATCTTACTAAAAAGAGTAGTCGAAACTTAACCTTATAGTCTCCAGTGAGTCAGGCTTAATGGCTAAACCGGCGCCCAGGCTGAACTGGTCGCTCAGTACGTAGGTCCCGTTGCTGGTAAACAGTGCCGTATCGAACAGGGAATCCGTCCCAGTGGCGTCCCCGCTCATGTCGAAGTAGACGTCCGCGCCGTAAGTTAAATTGAAGTCTGCGCCAGACTTGTAAAGGGAGAATAACTGATCGTAGTCCGTTTCGTCGTAAAGCCCCTGGTAAACTGGCTGAGGATCGATTAGGTAATCGCCGGCGTGTAGGTCCATGTCGTAGGTACCATCGGGCCGCCATAGGTTTCCCTTCAGGGAAGTTAAGCTGGAAAATGTGACGTGACCAAGGGAGACGTCGAAAATTCCAAAACCTTTTACCTCGAGTCCGTTTATAGTAGATTCCTTCGTTGAGTTGTTCCCCAAAACGTTGTCAGCGTTGGGCGTGGATAGGTCAGTGTAGACGTCGAAACAGCCCCACTGGGTATTGATGCCGGGGTTTAGCTCCACGGATTTGGTTTGAGCGCTGAACGTTAGGTCGACGTCAAAGCTTACTAGGTCTTCCTCTCCCCCTATCAGAAACTCGAATTCCGTCTCCTCAAAACCGTTGGCCTCGCTAAACGTCGTCTTAACGTCGTATTCACAGCAGTCGAGAACCATTCCGGTAACCTGTAGTTCCGAATTCACGTACTGGAGTTGAGAGGAGCCGTAAACGTCTGACTCGTCCCCGTGGTCGGTGACTATCGTGTAACCACTTCCCGAGACTAAGCCAAAGGCTTCAGCCGCGTTTACTTTCATGCCGAATCTGGAGACAAAGTTGGCACTAACCCCCTCGCCCAGGTTACCTGATAATCCAAGTTCGAGCCCGGCTCCGTAATTACTTGTGTCTGAGGAGTACTCCAAAAGAAAGGTTGTGTCGAAGCTGGCTCCCGCAAGGGTTAATGACCCTTCGTTCAACCAGTAATCCAGTCTGGTGTTGGCGGGGTCAAACGAAGCAGTGGAGCTTGCATCCAGGATTCCTACTCGGTAGTCGGCTCCAAAGGTTTGGCTATTAAACTCGTCTTTGGTGAAGATGGATTCGCTCGAGAAAGTAATTCCTCCCATGGTGTATTCTACTTCCAGGGTGGAGATAAATTCGTCTAAAAAGTCACCGTTGTTGTTGCCAGGAGATAAATAGAGGTCATTTTCCAACTCGCCGGAAAGAGAAGCAGCTTCCGGTAAAGGTGAGAACACTAACGTGATAAATAAAAAGGAAAGTAATAATACTGGGAATAGACGTAACGTCGAATTATTCTTTGTCATATATCTTCTCCTCCTTAAGTTTTTTTCTCGGTTATCACCCCTGGATAAATCATTCTTTCTTTCAATCCCCCTTTAAACTACTCTACCATCAAAACGCATTATAAATGGTTAAATAAAATATTACAAGTTTGATTAGCTCACCTCCCACGTTTAAGTAGATGTCGAGCTTCTCGTTCCCATTCTCTATAGAGACGATAGAGGTAGTCGGGCCGGAGTCCAATCTTAGAGTTCAGTTAATAGCCGAGAAGTAATCACCAATGATTAGGACAGTGGTTATAAATAAAAGTAATTCTGCGACGATATTTTTTAATGACTTGCTGGAAGTTAGAAACAGATTTTTAGTCTAAAATTTGGATTTATAGGTATAATAAATAATAGGTACAATTGGTAAACATTATTTGTACGGTTCCGCGAGGTCTTTTGCTAAAAGGTTGGTCGGGAGCCTAGCGAAAATTCTTGTTTTTTTATGGGAGCAAAGGGAGCAAAGAGTTGATAAAGACCAGAGAGTTAAAAGCTATCGCTTATTTTGTGCTATTTTTGGGCTTAATTTTCTTTTACTCATTAGTTGCCTTCGGCGCGGGCGATAGCGCCACGGTCACCGTGAAAATAGTTTTTCGATTGCCTGCTAAAGCAAAGGTTTCGGCCAGCTCTCTGGAAGAAGTGCTATCTGGTGACGACGGGCGACCCGAAGAAGTTATCTCAGGCGGTACCGCCAATAAAAATGATGCTTCCAGTACGCCGGTCGCCACTGTAGAACCGGAAGTGAAAAAATCCGCCGACGGGGGGAAGGTTCTCGGGGGCAACGGGGCCAGAGGTAAGAAAGGAGCGAACGAGGGATCAGCGGACAGTAGTTTCGCCGGGTCGGTAAATATCTATTACGACGACTCGGTTTGAGTTGTTCGACTTTCTCCGTTGTCAATAAAAACATTCCTAACCTTACGGGTTTGTGGTTCAAGCCTCGCACCAAGGTGCGGTGTTCTTGACTTTTTTCTACCTGAACCGGGGTCCGGATCTACCTGGTTTAATCATAAAACTTAAATCATCTCAGTTCTTTCACCACTATTCGGAAGCAAGGTGAAGTTCACTAGGATCCATATATTTTTTAGTTCAAGCCTCCTGCCTCTTACCTGGCTGCCGGGATTTCGTCTACTGGTAGAATTTTAAGGTCAAATCAGTTGCCAGGTAAGAGGCAGGAGGCACAGGAGGACAAAACAATGATGTACGGGGATGGTGAAAGAACTGAGATCATTATATGTTTTCATTTCTTTAAGATATGGAACCCTAACCTAAAGGGTTCCGCTAGAAAAAGCCGTAATAGCTAGATGGTTTTTGAGTTCGGTCTGTAGATGAGGTCTTTGGACCTCCAAGCCTTCATTCCTCCAAGTTGGTATAGAAAGCCGCCCGAGCATGGGAGCTCCGGATGCTCGATCATTCTAAAGCAGGGCCCCCACGCTCTCCCGGCTTATCGGAGTTAAAGTGCAATCCTTCCTCTTTTCTCCCTTTCCGTCTAAAACCGGTGTAATTAGGTATAATATAAAATAGTGGTATATATTAGTTACACACATATTTCACTAATATTACCAAGATAAACAATCGAAGGGAGGAAGAAAGAAAATGAGTAGCAAAACAAGGTTCGTAGGGAAGCTTACAGCGAAGGTTTTAACAATTATTTTTATAGTGGGGTTAACACTTATATCGTTCCAGATAAACTTTCATCCTCCTATTGCCGGCAGGGCGGGAGCATCTTCCATCTCCGCTCCGACTTCCGGGTCGACCCGATGGGGGCTCGAGACTTTAAAAGCAAAAGATGCCTGGGAAATTACCCAGGGATCCGATGAAGTAGTAGTCGCAGTCATAGATTCCGGAATAGATGGATCGATTCCAGCCCTGGAAGATAAAATGTGGAAGAACGACGACGAAGTTCCTCGTGACGGAAAGGATAACGACGGCAACGGGTACGTGGATGACGTGTCGGGCTGGGATTTTCGGGATGATGGACAACTCGGTGAATTGGAAGGCTCGCTCCACTATCACGGCACGTTCGTGAGCGGCCTTGTCTCCTCCAGTTACGATAACGAGACGGGGTCGGGGGGTGTCGCTCCAAACGTCTCCATCATGGATCTCAGGTTTCTCGACTCGGCCGGAAGGTTTTACACTTCCGACTGGGGTAAGTTGGCTGACGCGATAGATTACGCCGTCGAGAACGGTGCGGATATAATTAACATGTCAATATATGCCAACGTCAAACCGCCTGAACTGGTTCACGAAGCGCTCCGGCGTGCCCAGTCAGAAGGGATCCTGGTAATTGGTATATCCGGGAACAACGGAGAAAGACTGGGTTATTTTGGAAAATGGAAAGAAGTTTTCACGGTAGGATCCGTAAATAAATCCGGGAAGGTGAGTAGTTTCTCAAATTACGGCCCGGAACTCGAACTCGTAGCTCCAGGAGCGGACGTGCTGTCCTATCGGCCCGGAGGTAATCTCGCCACGGGTTCGGGCACTTCGTTTGCTGCTCCTCACGTGGCCGGCACAGCTGCACTTATCCTTTCCAAACGGCCACAAGTAAACCTCTCTGAGCTTAAACAGACACTGCGCGAATCCGCCAGAGATGTCGGGAAATCGGGCAAAGACGAATCCGCCGGTTACGGATTAATAGATGCAAACGAGTCCCTGGGAGAGATTACGGGAACTGAGGATACGAACGTGACAGATACCCAAAGAGATGAGCCGGATAAAGTCGATAAAACCTATGAAAACCCGGATATCGGAACCATCCGGACCACCGACGGGAGAAACTTCCGGACCAGCCGAGATATTTAATTATCTCCGGTCGTGTCGTAAAATAGAATCAATTTCTGACCATACCTAATCCAAAACTTTACCTTTAGAGGTATAATAGTGAACAGTAACGCAGTAACACGAAAACCGTTATATTGCCTTCTTATCGGGTTCATTACCCTGGCAGCGCTCGGTCAATTCGGATACGGGGTAAATATCTCTAACATCGAGTTTCGGCTCAAAAACGAACCCGGTAGCACCTCGAACCACGATATAGTGGTGACAAACGACGAAAACAGCCCGGTAGACATCAGCGTGGAACTGGGAGACTGGTACAGGAAGCCCGACGGAGCAAACAGCTTTATCGGGGAAAATGCCGCCAGGTGGAGGGCACCCGGTTACGTTCTCACTGAGGGGGAAAGCCTCACCGTTACTTATCGAACCCGGGTTAGAGGAGAATTCAACCAGAAGTTCACCATACAGGGAGACGTCTCGGTCTCCAGGCCGGAGGCAGGAGTTCGCGTTCATGGAGACGTTGGATACTCCCCGGCCAGCCAGGAAGTTAGTACGGAGCAGGGCGCTCAGGAAGGGCCAGTTTCGGTCCGGAGAAGTATCAACCCTGAACCCGGAAAAGGGGAAGACGGTTTGAGTCTGAAAGTCTCTGTAGAGATTACCGCGAACGAGGAGGTTCGGGGCATAACCCTCTCGGAAAGATTTCCGGTCAATACGAAAGTTACCAACCTGGAAAGCGGCGGCATCCCGGTCGAATACGTAAATCGCTCCGCGGCTGATTGGATCGACGTAGATGCCGGCGAGTTTTCGCTTGAGCCTGGTGAAAGCAGGAGGATTCCATTTTCCGTCTTGGTTCCGAGAGGAGTTAATGGTACTCACTGGGCCTCTATATACGTAAAGTCAGAGCCGGCAGCTCAGGATAGAGAAGGTACTACTATCGTCGCCATTAAACGTTTTGCGGTAAAGGTTTACGTGACCGTGCCGGGTACGGATAAGCAGGAGGCCTACGTAACGGATTTCTCGGCGATCACCAGGTCCATACCGAAGTTCGAGTTAGCGTTAGAAAATCGCGGGAACGTCGAACTGGGGATATCCGGGGAACTGAGGTTACGGGACGAGACCGGGGAAGTTGTCGACTCCATCGAGATCAGTTCGTTTGAATTATTACCCGGTTACAGGCGGGAGCTGACTATAGAAGGGGAGGGAGCAACGAACCTCTCCCCGGGAAAGTACAACGCCCTGGCCGTGCTGGATTACGGCGGGGAGAACAAGATAGGAAAAAGCCTGACATTTAGAGTGAAACCGCTGGATCTACAACCTATTGGGTCATCTCCTTCTCTTCCGAAGGATCCAGACGGCGACGGGCTTTACGAAGATATTGACGGAAACGGTAGTCTGGAAAGAATTGACGCTCTCGTTTTCAGCTTCAACTTCGACAAAGATTCCATCCAGAAAAACGGTCGAGCCTTTGATTTCAACCTGGATGGCAGGGTCAACATGAAAGACGCCGAAGAATTAATGGAGCTAGTCCAATCTAGCTAACGGTTTAGCCCGGTTTACCGGGCGTCTGTCAATTTTTTCTATTTCTTTTTTTGGACAAGTGTCTCGCCTCTCCCTCCCACCGAAGGGAGTGGTGACTTACCTATCATTTAATTTACATGTACATATTACGTTCCCTGTAATGCGTGGTGTAACCTTCTCCTGTTATCAAATTCCTTTAAAAATCAGTAATCGGGGATAAGCTAATTATGGCGTGTTTTATAGGATTCAGGAGGTGCCAATTATGGGGATAGGTATTTGGTCAAATAAGTACATACCAATTCTGATCACAGTTGCGCTTCTGGTTTCTCCAGCCGGTGCCAGGACTGGCAGAGCTCAGGGAACTTCTCTAGTGATCGAGGGAGCCCAGGTTAAGAGAGGCGATAAGGTCACTCTAACCGTTACTATTACCCGAGCTCTGGACGGTCTCGGTAGGCTGGACGCAGCTATCGTGTCAGGCAATCCGGATGTATTCGCCCTAACTTCTTTAACCCCGAGAGCCGTATCAGAGGAGTTCCTGCAGATAGATTTGCAGGAAAAAAACAGGATAAAATTCAAGCTCGTGGATCTCAGGAAGAAGGTAAGTCCGGGAGACGAAAACGTCGAGCTACTGACGTTTACCGGCGAGGCAGCTAACAACGGCACGTCAAAACTTTCCCTCTTGGATATCAAATATACCGATGAAGAAGGAAATATAATCGAGCCGGCCGTGAAGGAAGCGGAGATAACCGTCGAACCCGCCGAAGCCCGTGAAGA
>JAGXKX010000063.1:0-2327 GCA_018335015.1 Candidatus Bipolaricaulota bacterium | reverse complement strand
GGTATCGTTCCTTGATCCGTCCCATTACGAGGTGGTTAAGAAGACCGAGGAGCTGGTAAACTTCCGAGTCGCGGATTTTGACGAGGTAATACAACCCGGCACCGAAGAACTAAAAGTAGCCGAGATAGCTATGGAGGCGATTAGTCCCGGTCGAACGGATATTCGGGTCAAGGAAATGGTACTTTGGACTGATAGCGGGGAAAAGGTAGTAAGGCAGGGGAATACGGTCTCTGTCGAGGTCAATTTGGGCCCGATAGGCCGGTCGGCTTACCCACCCCGGGACCCTGACGGTGACGGGCTTTACGAAGATATCAACGGTGACGGCGAGCTTACAGAAACGGACGCGTTTATCCTGGCGTTCAACCTCGAATCAAAATATATTCGCGAGAACCCCTCCTTATTTGACTTCGATTGGGACGGTCGTGTTTCCTTCAGCGACGCGGTCGAGTTAATACGAAAGATCGGGTAGTTCCCGGCGGCTTACCAAATTTTTGAAAAGGTAGAATAGATGGTCATCGGCAAGGGGAAACTAATAGTAATCTTCTTCCTCGTTCCGGCCGTCCTGGTCGGTACGGGGTCGACTGCGGCGGGGCAACTTAACGTAAAGTCGGTTAAATCGGAAAAGGAAATCCCTCCGGACGAATTTGCCAGCCTGGTATTCTCAGTCAAGAATAAAAGTGGGTCGGAAAGAAGAGTCAATTACGAGCTTACCCTCCCGACCGGCTGGGTAGCTATGGGTCAACCGTCCCCGACGACTATCCCGGACGGGCGAAAAGAGTCGATATTCGTCACGGTTCAGGTACCGGCGACCGCCGAGGCGGGAGATTATTCAGTAGAATTGAAAGCGTCCTACGATTCGGTGGAAGCACAAGGAGAGGCGGAGGTGTCGGTAAAGGGTGTCAAGGGGGTGGAAATTACGGCGCCGGCTCCGAAAACGGTAGGAAGGAAAGAGACTTTCAGCTACGAGTACACGGTAAAGAATACGGGAAATATTTCGGATACTTTTTATCTAGAAGCCAGTTCAGGTCACGGCTGGGTTACGAAAATTTCGCCGGAGTCCGTTCAGCTGTTCCCTGGTTCGTCCAAAGAATTTAGCGTCGAAATAACAGTCCCGGATGACGCCGACCCAGGCAGGGACTCGCTTAGAGCCACTGCGATTTCGGCAAGAGATGACGATATTAAGGACGAAAAACTTATATTTACCAGAATACTACCCCCTTCGCCTCAGGCCGTCGGTGGTGAGCTATACGCAGTTCTCCCTGCCCGTCTCAGCGGAAACTTTACCCGTGATTTCGAAGGTGATAGCTCGACAAACTACTTGAATCTAACCGGGGAAGGGGACGTGGGAACGGGAACTCTGTATTTCAATTTTAGTCTTTCCGACATATACGAGGAGAAAGAGTTGTCTTTGAATGCTCTGGATTACGGGGAACAGAACTATCGGGTAAATTCCGGAAACGTGGGGTTCACTTTTAGCGAATTGATTTCGGTCTACGGTACGGGAATTTCCGCGAGGCTGGAGCTCGGACAATTCGACCTGTATTTGATCGATCTGATTGAGACACCGTTGAGCGGCGGCGGAAGCCTGAGTTTCCGAAACGAGACCGTATTCCTTTCGGCAAATTTCGCCAACCGCGAGAACGATAATTCCCACGTTTTTACTGAATCAATATTGGGAAGATTCAATCCCGGTGATAGTTCAATCCTGGAGATGGAAGCTGCCTATACTCCTTCCGGCAGTGATGCAGGAGGGGGGTTCAGGACGTACGGAGCCGTTGACCTCGAATTTGTCGATTTGGAAGGAGAGGCCTTTTTTATCGGTACTGAATTCGGGGGTAACAATACGGGCGAGAAGGGGTTAAGGATATCCCAGAATTCCCGGGGCGAGAACTTTAGCGAAGAATTTTACTATTCCTATACCTATGAGCCGCCGGCCGGGGTCCAGACAAAATCCACCCTGAGAACTAGCAGACTTGCCGCCACGA
Source organism: Candidatus Bipolaricaulota bacterium (assembly GCA_018335015.1). Taxonomy (GTDB): domain Bacteria; phylum Bipolaricaulota; class Bipolaricaulia; order M55B111; family M55B111; genus JAGXLP01. The sequence continues at coordinate 342 of JAGXKX010000063.1, read as the reverse complement.
CGACTATAGATCTACTGGGGCTGGAAGGTGTTGGGGGAGAGGAAACGCCCGATACGGAGTTCTATTTTTCGGGGTTTGCCGAGTTCGTGGACAGGAAAGACGTTCGTCCCGACCCGAGCCTTGATGTGACCAAACAAAGAGCACGGGGGTCTTTGACATACGAATTCAAAGATATCGCGTTCATTCTGAGGGGAGCCCAGGAGGTCAGGACCAACCGCCTGTCCGGGGAAACGTTACGCACGTCCAGCATCAGCCAGGATTTCGAGTACACTTTTGAGGGAATAACGTTTACAGCAGGAGTCTCCAGCGAGCTAACGGAGAACCTCACTTCCGACGAGACCG
>JAGXKX010000012.1 GCA_018335015.1 Candidatus Bipolaricaulota bacterium | reverse complement strand
AATCTTAGTCTCAGTTATTTCACCAACGGCCGATTTATCTATCCGAGCCGAATAACTGCTTCCTGCCCCTTACCTGGCCCGGATTTCGCCTACCGGTTAGTTTTAAAGGTTAAATCAATTGCCAGGTAAGGGGCAGGAAGCTTTTAGAGAAACTTGCATTCAACTTGTCGTGGTCAAATAGCCGACTTTAACTTTTCCGCCACCTTCTCGAGGTCTTCACTGGCTTCTCCACTAATGATGGAGTGGAGCGAGCCTCCACCGTCTCCGTCATATCTCGGGATCACGTGGACGTGGGTATGGGGAATTGCCTGTCCCGCCGCCTTCCCATCATTTAACCCCAAGTTGGCACCGTCGGCGCCGAGGCCGGATAAAATTGACTTATTTACCTCTCGAACGGCTGAAAAGGTGCCTCCTATCACTTCTCGGGGCATTTCGGAAAACCTTTCAACGTGCTTTTTCGGTACTATTACCGTATGCCCGTCTACGAGGGGGTTAGCATCCAAAAAGGCCAGCGCTTGGTCGTTTTCGAAGACCACGTGAGCATCAATTCCACCACTCACGATGTCACAAAAAACACAATCTGACATTTTGATCACCCGTTAAAGCGCTAAAACCGAGACTAACCGCTCTCCGGCACAAGCCTTGCAAATTTCTTCTTACCCACCTGGAGGATTCTTTCATCTTCCAGAGGAGGATCGAAGTCGACTTCCGTCACTCTATCGTCGTCCAGCCTGACTCCCCCTTGATCTATAAGTCTCCGGGCTTCAGAACGGCTGGATACGAAACCGGAAACCTCGAGAAGGTCCAGTATCCAGACAGTTCCGTCTTCCTTTATTCGATCAGCGGGGACTTTTACTTCCTTCAAGTCTTCCGGTTTACCATTCTGCTCGAATACCGTTTCAAATTCCTCTTCCGCGTGGTTTGCTTCGACTTCAGAGTAGATATTGCTGACGATCTCGTAGGCAAGTTCTTTTTTCTGATCCTTTGGGTGAAGATCGTCCAGATCATCCAGCGATAGATCAGTCAGCAGTTCAAAATACTCCGGCATAGTTTCGTCGGTGATAGACATAATCTTACCGTAAATGGTCTCCGGGGCCTCGTTTATCCCGATGTAGTTCCCTCTCGTCTGGCTCATCGCGTCAGTACCGTCCGTTCCGGTAAGGAGTGGAACGGTTAGAACTATCTGAGGCTCCTGGTCAAATTCCCGCTGAATGTGCCTGCCAACTATCAGGTTAAACCTTTGATCGGCTCCCCCCAGTTCGATATCGGCGTCAACTGCCACCGAATCATAAGCTTGGGCCAGCGGGTAGAGGAACTCCAGAATCGAAATCGGCTTGTTGTTTTCGTATCTGTTGGAGAAATCGTCCCGCTCCAGCATTCGGGCGACGGTATACTTCGACGTCAGCTCGATTATATCCTCGAAAGTAAGTTTCCCAAGCCATTCCGAATTATACCGAAACTCGGTCTTCTCGGGATCGAGGATTCTAAAAACCTGTTTCTCGTAGTCCTTCATATTATCCTCGATCTCTTTGGCGTCCATTATCTCTCTGGTTTCGGAGCGTCCGGACGGATCACCAATTCTCCTCGTAAAGTCTCCCACTACCATTACCGCCTTGTGCCCGAGATCCTGTAACTGCCTCAACTTTCTAAGCACTACGGCGTGGCCCAGCGTCAGATCCGGTGACGACGGGTCGACACCGAGTTTAACTCTAAGCGGACGATCCTCTTCCTCTGATAGCTTTAGCTTGTCCGCCAGTTCCTTCTCGGGAATTAGATCGGCGGTTCCGGATTTGATCTTCTTTACTTCGTCCTCAAAATTATTGACCATCTAGAAAACCTCCGTTAGATCACGGTCGCTGCAACAACCCGATCGAATTCTTCCAAATCCATCAACTTAACGCCCTGGGCGTACCGCTGAAATTGACTTATATCGTCGATGCTTAACCTAACGGCCTTCCCTCGCTCGCTGCACAGCAAGATCTCTTCACCCCGCTCCAGAAGCTTTACTTCTTTCAATCCGTCGTCTTCGGGAAGTTTAATTCCAAGGTTTCCTTTACCAGACCTTTTCTGGGAATTGAACTCCGAGAGAGGCACCTTCTTGCCTCTACCCTGCTCGGTAACAAAGAGTAACAAAGGCTCCCTCTCCAGGTTCTTTTGACTCACCGATTCCAGGCTAATTACCTGGTCGCCCGGGGACAGAGTCATCCCTCTAACCCCTTTAGACGGCCTTTGAGTCATCCTCAGCTCTTCTTCGGCGAATCTTATTACCTGACCTTCCCGGGTAGCCATCATTATCTCTCCCTCTCCGTGACTCAACCCCACCGAACAGATCGTATCCCCGCTCTCCGTATTCATGCTATGAATACCACTTATATGAGCCGAAGAGAAGTCACTAAGCTGATTCTTTACAACGTAGCCACCCTTGGTGGCCATCAGGCAATATCCATCTTCGGTCAGTTCGTCGGCTTTCACGTTTAGAATTGCCCGCACTACTTCATCTTCCTCCAGGTCGAGGATATCTCGCAGCCTTTCTCCTCGAGAATCCCGGCGAGACGTGGGAAATTTATAAGTCCTCACCTTGTATATTGTTTCCTCGTCCGTAAAGAGAAGGGTTTCGTTCCTTGAATTACTGGCGGCGGCCACGGTTAACCGGTCGTCTTCCTCGAGATCCATACAAATTACTCCCTTGCCTCCGCGATTCTGCGTCTTGTAACCGCTCCTCTTGGGCGCATTTATGTAACCGTTTTCGGTTAACTGGACCACGAGTTCTTCGTCGGGAATCAACTTATCCGCGTCTACTTCTTCGACTTTCTCGGTTATGAGCGTCCTTCTCTCGTCCCCAAACTCTTCCTTTATCTCCCTTAGCTCGTCCTTGATTATCTCGTCCAGCTTTAGGGTAGAAGACAGTATTTCCCTGTACTTATCGATGTACTCGTGTTTTTCCTCCAGTTCCTCGTCTATCTTCTCTCGCTCCAGGCTGGTTAATCGCCCCAGCTGCATTTTTAAAATGGCGTTCGCCTGATCTTCGGAGAAAGAGAACCTCTCTATCAGGTTCTGTCTGGCTTGATCCCTCGTATCTGCCTCCCTGATCAACTTGATTACCATATCCGTACTGTCCAGGGCAACCTGCAATCCCTCCAGAATATGGGCTCTACTCTCGGCTTTGTCCAGCCTGTACTGGGTCCTTCTTTCCACGACCGACCGTCTAAAGTCGATGAAGGCGTTGAGAATTTCTTTGAGAGACAATCTTCTCGGATTTCCGTCCACGATAACCGTGGTATTAGCACCGTAGGTTTTTTCCAGAGGGGTGTATTTAAATAACCTGTTGAGAACTATCTTTGGTTCAGTACCCCGTTTCAATTTTATCACTACACGTAGACCTTCCCTGTCCGATTCGTCCCTGACGTCAGTGATCCCCTCCACCGTTCCGTCTTTGGCCTTGTCGGCAATACGCTCAATTATCGTCGATTTCTTTATTTGAAAAGGAATCTCCGTGATTACTATGTTATCTCCCTCGAGCTCGGTTTTCGCCCTCATTCGGACCCTTCCCTTCCCGGTTCGGTAAGCTTCCTTGATACCCTCTCGGCCCAGTACGATAGCGCCAGTGGGGAAGTCCGGTCCTTTGATGTATTTCATAAGCTCTTCGAGCGAGGCTTCAGGGTTGTCGATAAGATAGATCAATCCTTCAATGAGCTCTGTCAGGTTGTGAGGGGGGACCTTAGTGGTCATCCCGACGGAAATACCCCAGGACCCGTTTAACAACAGGCCGGGGACTTTGGCAGGCAGGATAGTCGGCTCTTCGAGCGAATCGTCGAAGTTCGGGGTAAAGTCGACCGTCTCTTCGTCCAGCTCCTCCAGAAAAGCCTCGCTAATCGGCGACAGGCGAGCCTCTGTATAACGCATTGCCGCCTGACTGTCCCCGTCTATCGATCCGAAGTTTCCCTGACCGTCGATCAGAGGGTAACGAAAAGAAAACTCCTGGGCCATGTTCACCATGGTATCGTAAACGGCAACGTCGCCATGAGGATGGTATTTACCCAGCACTTCTCCCACTATACGGGCAGACTTCTTGTGCGGACCGTCCGAGGTCAGGCCGAGCTCGTTAAGAGCGTAGAGGATTCTGCGCTGAGCCGGCTTTAACCCGTCCCTTACGTCCGGGATTGCTCTTCCCCGGATTACGCTCATCGCGTAATTTATGTACGATTCCTCCATCTCTTCTTCTATATAAGCTGTCTTTATTTCACTCATATTTTTCTCCTGGTTTTCGTAGCGCGTAACTTTTGAGATCCATAGCTCCCCACCAATAATGAAAAATGAAAATAATTGTTAAACATTGAGAAACCACTCACCATCCAAACATTTAACTAATGGTAGCTTTTTTTCTCCGCCAACTCAAGGAAAATTAGTCCCTATGGGGAAATCAGTGGCTCCGATATTATAAGCAAACGGTCATAATTCTGCCCTTTTTATAGTTCCCAGCCCCGTTGCGGGATATCGCAGGAAAATTATTCTGCTACTTCCGGAAAACTCATCGCTGACATGAACTTCTCGGTAAAGTCAGACCGGAAGGATAGTTCGATGTACTCGACGTCACGGGCTATCTGGTTTACTTCTTCCATCTTACCACGATTTATCAGCGCCAGCTTACCTCCCTGACCGGCGGCGTTACCCACCGAAACGATCTTATCGAGGTCAATGTTGGGTAATACCCCTATTCGCATTATGTTTTCCTTTCTGAGATAATTCCCAAATGCACCCGCCAGGTAGACCCGATCGATATCCTCCGCGGTCGCGCCAAACTCCTCCAGAAGAATCTCTATGCCAGCCTTTATCGCTCCTTTCGCCAGCTGGACCTCCCGCACGTCCTGCTGAGTTACAAAGACTGGACTGTTGTCAACGTGAAGCCAGAATGCTTTCTCGCCGTCCATATCTATCAACCTGTTACCCAGGGGGTTGATCGTCGGCCTGGGAAGAGCCGATTTTTCCGAAACTATACCACCTTTTTCTCCTATCAGGCCGGCTTTAATAAGCTCACCTACCGTATCCACTATGCCGGACCCGCACAAACCGATCGGCTCCTTATCTTCTATTACCTCCAGTTCTAGCTGGCCTTCGTCGTCTATAGAGACGTGGGAAATAGCTCCTGCCCGGGCCGTCATTCCCTGCTCAATATTGGCTCCCTCAAAAGCAGGTCCAGCCGCTGTCGAAGCTGCGTACATTTTATCCTTGTTACCCAGGACCATCTCTCCGTTTGTGCCTATATCAACCAGAAGGTTCAAATCGTCCGACTTATGCATTTCAGTTTGTAATACTCCACCCATAACGTCAGCCCCGACATAACCTGCCAGTGAGGGTAATAGAGCTAACTTACCTCTCGGATTAATTTTTACCCCGAGCTCGTCCGCGTCGAACCACTGCGGATCGGTAAAAGCGGGAATATAGGGAGCCTGATCAAGGTGAGTGGGGTCAACTCCGGCAAGGAGATGCAACATAATATTATTTCCGACGAAAGTTGATCTGTAGATATCTTCCCTCTCGATACTTCCGGCATCCACGAAATCCTGAACTAGACCGTTTATCGCCCTTATTATCTCGCTTTGCAGTCGGTCCAGTCCGTCTTCGTTCTCCCGGCCGTATTTTATCCTGGAGACGACGTCGGCTCCGAATTTACCCTGCGGGTTTTCCCGCGAATCCACGTTCAAAGTTCTGCCGGTTTCGAGGTCAAGGCCGTACCCGGCAACCGTCGTAGTACCTATGTCGAAAGCCATCCCGTAAGACTCGTACTGGTTCTTCCCCCCTTCCACCGTAATAAGACGCCCTGCCGGTTCGTCAACTGTCACCGTCACGGAAAAATCGTTCTCTCGCAGTTTACCGGGTAGACCCTCCATAATCTCCAGCGGGAAAGAGAAAGAGCTTTCGAACTCGTCCGCGATCCTGGTAGCGTCAGAACGCTGGTCACCCCGACCGGGCTCTTCGAGATCCAGGGCAACTTTCACGATTCCACTATCCGGCTCGATATCAACTAACTGCTCGTCCAGGTCGGCCTTTGCGGTAGCCTCCTCGCTTTTACCCTGCGCCAGAGAAGGTATCGCCAGGACGATATCGCCTCCTACCTCCACCCGGCAGGAAAGCCTCATACCCTCCTGCAGTTCTTCCTCCGAGAAAAATTCGCGATCGGCCTCCGTCGGGGTTTGGTCTCCCGCTAAAACTTTTACCCTGCACTTGCCACACAATCCCATACCACCGCACAAACTGGGCAATTCGTAACCCTCATCCTGCAGAGCTTCCAGAAGGTTTACTCCACTTCTCACCGAAAATTTTCTATCGTCTTCGGTGACCTCGATCTCGTGTTCTTGAGACATATCTCTCCTCTTAACACTTTCTTTCTATGGCAGTACAAATTTTACAGTTCGATTAATCAAATAAAATATAAAATCATTAGGGCAAAGTTCAACTAGGCCCCAGGGGGAATTTCTCCAATGTCCAGGTTCCGAAAAAGGATTTTGCGGAGAAAAGGCGAAATCCAGGTATTTCTTTTTCAGCAGACCGTTTCCTTGAGCTGTCTCAGAGATCGATAGACTTCACGGAGGAACAGGATGACCTTTTCACCAACCCGATTGAGCTTCGTAAACCTGTATTCCCTGTCGGGGTCTATCGGTTCAACCCGAACCGTGTACATATCCAACCGATTTGCACCCAGGACGTCGGTAAATAGCTGATCACCGATCATAGCTGTTTCTTCGGGCGAAACGTCCAGCTCTGCCAGAATGGACTTAAAACCTTTTAAGCTGGGCTTGTTCGCGTTAAAAAGGTGAGGAAATGGTAGATCCTTGATGAAGTCCTCGATCGTCTCCCTTCTACTGTTGCTCAAAATGCCTACCTTTAAACCCAGGGAAGTCAACCGCTCGAATAGCTCGATTATTTCTTCCGCGAGACTGTCATCGCCCCACCTGGCGATGGTATTGTCCAGATCGAATATAACGGCCTTTATTCCCGAATCGATCAGTTTCTGATAATCGACGTCTTCCACGGTGGTCACTCTCTCATCCGGGAAGAATTTTCTCAGGAACGAACTACCCTTCATTCGCCCTCCTCTACTGTAATTCGCCCCACAAAAATGAACCGTCTTAGGTCCCTGATAACGGCCAAAGTTTTGTCCAGACAACCCGGAGAAGTCAGTATCCTGAACTCCTTGTCACCTTCAACTTCCCTGTATTCCCGGCGGACGTTGGCAATCCCGTCGTATCCCTCTATGACAGCGTCAAGAAAATAAAGATCCTCCTCCTCCAGTTCAACGTAGACCTCGATCGAATCGTCAGGAGGGGGAGGAATCTTTCCGGTTAATTTATCCATTTTTGCCCATTTAAATGGCTAGCCGGTAGCGTTTACCTGGCCGAGTAATTCCTGAACTCTGTCCTTTCTGTATTCGGGGTCAAGCTCGGCGAGCCTTTCCAGTTTTTTCTTTGCCTCCGACCTGCTTCCCTGATTGATGTTGACCTCGGCAATCTTCAATAGCGCTTCTTTCCCTACTTCGGAAAGCTGATCTTCTCCATGTTGCTCTTCGTCGGCTTTCAGGAGCCCTTCGTAGAACGAAACACGCCTGACCGGATCCTCGGTTACGCTCAATCCTTCCTCGAAGAACTCTTTGGCCTTATCGTAATCCGTCTTATTCAAATACACCTCACCCAAGCCAAGATAGGCCTCGCGTTTCTCCGATGACTCGCCCGTAATCTCCAGTATGCTCTCGTACTGGTCGATCGCGGAATCGTACACGTGTTGATCTCTGTAAGCTCGAGCCAGCGTAAACCTCGCCTCGGTATCCTCCGGGGCAAGGTCGACTATCCTCTTTGATATTTTTGACCGAATTTCCTGGTTCTGCGTACGGGAAAGCCCCTGCCTGTACTCCTCAAGAGCCCTGTCAGGAAGGTCCTTCTTCCTGTAGTAATCGCCAACCAGCATATACCCTTCTCCGCTGTAAGGGTTGGCTGTAAGCGTGCTGTCAAGCTCGGACTTCGCGTCTTCGAGCCTTCCGCTATTCAGGTACGCCCGGGCGAGGTTGAGTGAAGCCTCGAGGTCGGCACGGACGCTCAGTGCGTCGTTATAATAGTCGACCGCTTCTTCGTAATTTTCCTGTTCCAGGTAAAGATCACCCAGTCCTTTGAAAGCCTCGAAGTTGTTTGGGGATTCCTCCAGGACCCTGTTATAAGTTTCTTCGGCTTTTTCGTACTGACCGCTCTTCATATAGGCGTCCGCCAGGTTATTCAGGATACTCACGTTATCGCCGGCGAGGTCCAGAGCTTTCCTGTATTTCTCAGCTGCTTCTTCGTAATTGCGCAGCTCCACGAGCAATTTACCGTATTCCATGTAGGCGGCCACGTAATCGGGTCTGGCCTCAATTGCTTTTTCAAAACTACTGGCAGCGCTGGAGTACTGTTTCTGCTGGAACTGGTACCTTCCCAGGTAGAAGTTTGCCTCCGGGTTGTCCGAATCGAGCTGCACCACTCTGTTCAGTAAATCGCCCGCACCAGCCCCCGTCTCCCGGACGACTTCCATGTAGTTATCAACTGCTTTTTGCCTGTACTCTTCTATTTTTTCCTGGACCTCCGCCTCTTCGTCTTCAGCGGATTCTTCTTCTCTCAATCCGGAGGTACGTCGTTCGTAAAGCCTACCTATGTAATAGGGAAGATAAGGATCTATCGAAGGATTGTCGCTTTTTAGCTCCAGGTACGCCTCCAGACCTTCCTGGAAGCTCTCTTGTGCTTTTCGATAAGCCTTAACTACGGGCAGTCTTATCTCAATGGTACCTTCCCCTTTCACCTGCTCCAACCAGTCATTGTAACGTTTCTGCTCCTCCTGATTAACGTAATCATCTCTTACCTGATCTCGGATTTCCTCAAACTCCGGAACGCTACGCTCTTCCTTGTCCTCGACTTTCAATAACTCCCATCCATCCGAAGTTTTAATCGGACCTCCAACCTCACCTACTTCCAGCGAAAAAGCCAAGTCTTCCACGTTCCTTGGCTTTTCCCCTTTACTAAACCATCCAGGGTTCGGATCGAGGTCGTTTTCCTCTGCGTATTCCTCAAAATAATCGGGGTTTTCCTCGGCTTTCTTCTTTACGGACTCCGCGCCGGACTGGGTGTTAAAAACCAGGTTACTGGTCTTTACCCGGCCAGGATTTTCCACGTATTGATCGATGTTTTCGTCATAATAGCTCTTTAGTTCCTCGTCCGCAGGCTGAATATCGCCAACTACCTGGCTTTTCAATTCTTCCTGTTTGAGTTGCTGTCTGACGCTTTCCCTCATGCTCTTCTCAAATTCATCGAAAGACCGACCCTGGGCCGAAAGAGCCCTTTTTAATTGATCCAGCGTCCAGCCCTGCTGGTTCAAAATGGAATCCAGCTGTTCGTTGTATTTCTGATCAACTTCACCGGACTGCGGCTTTATTCCCCGTTTATCTGCCTCCTGAGCAACCAACTCTCGTTCAATTAATGATTCAACGGTCCGCGATTTCATCCTTAATTCGTAAAGCTTTCCGCTTGCACCCTCCAGGAGCCGTGAGAAGTCCTGGCCAAACTGGCTGTACAGAGACTTCTGCCTCTCTATCGCGTTATCGTAAGCATTCTGGAACTCCGCATTGGTAACCTCTTCTCCGTTTACTACAAGGGCAACCCGCTTTTCGGAACTACTATCGGAAGAGGACCCTCCTCCGCCGGGACGCATGTACTGAAACGCGGCCAGCCCCACGGACCCGAGAAAAAAGCCAATTACCATAATCCATATTATTGTCTTTTTATGCCGATCAAAAAACCTATTCACTCTTTCACCTCTAAATATTTCGTATTATCTTGCCTGTTACAGGGTAGCAATAACCACTCACTCATCCTCGTGCAGGAACCTTGATAGCGACTTGTATACGCTCAACCCGCCGGAGAAAAGCCCAAATACGAGAAAAATCAACTTGAACAGCTTGTCCGTTCCGGCGAGATTATCCAGCCAGTAACCTATTCCTACGGATATCAGGACCGAAAAGGCGAAGGTAAAACCGACCTGGCCAACCTGGCCCAGAGTCTCTAACGCTGTTCTCCACCCGTCTTCGTCCCTATTCGCCATATACCGCTATATATCCAGGATGTCTTCCTCGTCGTCTTCCGGGGGATAATCCTCTTCAATTTCCTCTTCCTCTTCCTCAGCTTCTTCCCCCTCGGCTAATTCCTCAGCAGCCGGTTCCCCCTCTCGGTCCGGTTCGTTGGAATTGGTGTCTTCCTCCTCTTTCCCTTTAGTCGGTTTAAAGGGAAGCCTGGTCCTTACTTCCATCCTCATCGCTGTTTTGTTCTCGTCGTCAATTTGTACGTCAACGAAAGAAGGAACGAAAATCAAATCCACTCCGCTGGGGGCCATATATCCCCGCGCAATAGTAATAGCTTTTACAGCCTGATTCACGGCTTTTGGCCCGATGGCCTGCAACTCGGCAATGCCCTCTTCTCTTATAGTATTGGCAAGGGCCCCGGCGGTTGCAGAGGGATCCGAAGTCGAAGAAACCTTTAAAATTTCAGCCAAGATCCCGCACCTCCTGGAAGTTTTTTGTTCCGTGCCGATCGCACAGATACTGCGTTACTGTGCCGCTTCGACGAATTGCGCCTTCCGGATCACGTTTATTTTGACCTCACCCGGATAGTCCAGATCTCTTTCGATCTCTCTTGCTATATCGTAAGCCAGCTTGCTTGCTCTATTATCGTTGACTTCTTCTGGAGATACGATAACCCTTATTTCCCTTCCAGCCTGGAACGCGTTCGCCTTCGTGACGCCTTCAAAAGAATGGGCGATTTCTTCGAGGTTCTCCAGTCTTTCAATGTATTTTTCGTAAGTTTCCCTTCTGGCCCCGGGCCTCGTAGCCGAAAGGGTGTCGCCAGTCTGAATCAATATGGGGAGTATGGATTCAGGTTCCTCGTCTTCGTGATGGGCCGAAATCGCGTTAACTATAACCGGGTTCTCTCCGTACCTTCGGGCCAGTTCGGCACCAATCTCTGCGTGCGTTCCCGTAACCTCGTGATCGACCGCCTTACCTATGTCGTGCAAAAGTCCGGCTCTTCGCGCCGGTTTATGAGAAAGCCCCAGTTCCTCGGCCAGCATGCCCGCAATAAAGCTTACTTCGAGCGAGTGCCGTAGCAGGTTCTGACCGTAGCTTGTCCGGAACTTCAGCTTACCGACCAGGGGAACTAATTTGGTGGAAAGATCGACCCCGGTATCCAGTGCGGCATTCTGTCCGGTCTCTTTTATCTTTTCCACCATCCTTTCTCTCGCTTTGTCGACCTTCTCTTCGATTTGAACCGGGTGAATCCTCCCGTCCTTCACGAGCTCTTCCATGGCCAGCTTCGCAATTTCCCTTCGGACAGGGTGAAAAGAAGAAAGCACGACCATCTCCGGGGTATCGTCAACCAGGACCTCCACCCCGGTCAGTGCCTCGAAGGTCTTTATATTCCTCCCGTTTCTCCCGATAACCCTTCCCTTGAAATCGTCGGAAGGTAGAGAAACGGAAGAAACCGTATTACCTTCTGCCTGTTCTGCCGCGTACCTCTGCATCGCCGTAGCGAGGATCTGGCGGGATTTCTCGTCTGCCTTTTCTTTGGCGTTCTTTTCCGCTTCGTTTACCTTGCGGGCGTAAAATCTTTCCGTCTCTTTTTCGACCCGTTCCATCAATTCCTTCTTTGCCTCCTTCGTACTCATTCCCGCTATCTTTTCCAGGTATTCCTTTTCCTTGTTTATTAACTCCTTACCCCTCTCCTTTAACTCTTCAACCTTATTCTGATCCTCTTTGAGCGACTCCTCGAGGTCCTCCAGGTGGTCACTCTTTTTGGAAAGCCTATCGGCTTTCCTCATTACCCTTTCTTCCCTCTTGTCCAGATCCTTTTCTCTGTTTTTAAACTTCTTTTCTAGCTCTTCCCTCTGCTCCTGTATCTTCTGCTGTCCTTCCAGGACTTTTTCCTTCTTTATATTTTCGCCGGTCTTTCTCGCCTGTTCGATTATATCCGCAGCTTTTTCCGCCTTGTCCGATAACTTTCTTTCGTGATACTTCTGACCAAGGAAGACTCCAGCTGCGAGTGAAACGACCACCGATATACCTATATATATCAGCAACATTGTTATCACACCTCATAAGTTCAGTTAGGGGAGTGGACTCATACATCGAACTCGCTCCTCGTTCCGCCCCTAAAGTCAAGGAAAATATCTCTATATTCATCTATCCAGGTCGGCAAATCCTGGGTAATCAAAGTCCTGATTAACTGAGGATTTTCTTCTGGGTTTTCCAGAGCGCCCTGGATCTCGTTTAAAAACATCCTGTTCTCGCTCATGAATTTGGGCAAAGAACGCCCACCGAGTAAAGTTCCGGTCTCGGCCGCCCCGGCTAACTCTTCCAGTGCCAGATTTAGCCAGTGAAGTCCCTCGAGCAGTTCCTCTATTTCGCTTATATCGACTTCGGAGGTTATGTCCTTCTTAGCAGAAACGGAAAAATCCTCCGTCCACTCGGTCAAGCTATTCAGATAAAGCAAAGCATCCTCCGCCAGTTCGGCTGTTAACTCATCTATAGTCTCGGTGACTAACTCTATTTCCTTTCCCTCTAATTTTAACTCAAGCTTACCTTCCAGTTCGGACTGGGTCAAAAAACTTCCGTCGACCTTTATTCCCACGAGCCTAATTTGAGTCGAGGAAAGTTTTTCTTTGACCAGTTCGATTAGTTCTCCAACTGTCTTCTGGTCGCTAATATCGATCCTGTCGTCGTTGAGTTCAATCTTCATGGTAAGGCAATTTTATTTCTCGTCTCGGCTAAATGCAAGATAGAGAGCGGCGGGCAGTACGGTTAGAGATAGCACCATAGCAAAACCGATACCGAGCGAAGCCGTGGCCCCGAGGATTCTCAGTCCGGGGGTCCGGGCCAGAAACAGGCTGCCGAATACCACGATCGTCGTTATAGATGTAGTAATCACGGCCAACCCGGTGTGAGAAAAAGCCGACAGTATGGAGCCCCTAAGTCCTCCGACTTCACGTTCTTCCTGCCAGCGATATATCAGATGCAACCCATCGTCGACCCCGATACCAATCAGCAACGGGGAGATAATTATATTTATGAAATTGAAGTTCATCCCCAGGACCTTCATTCCCCCCAGCATCCAGAGGTAACCGATAATCAGCGGAATCACGGCCAGGAGGGATAGTTTCAAATCGGAAATTCCCCGATAAAGAACGAAACTTATCATCACCACCGCCAGCAGAGTGGATACGACGAAGTCGTGACGTATGTGGCCCTCCAGCTCGTACTGAATCAATGGCAGGCCGAAGTAATCGGTCGTAAATTCGGAGACTTTCTCGACAAAACTATTCAAATTTTGCGATTCATAGATAGTTTTTTCCACGCCCGCAAAAACCACGTACTCTCCCTTATCCGTGGTAAAAGTGGAGCGTATCTCTTCCGGAAGAGCATCCACTATATTCCCGTCCTCCCGGGCAAGTAATTTATCCAGGGACGTCAAACCATTTTTCAGATAATCGAGGTTATTTCTCAGAGTTTCCGTCGTTTCCAGGACCCGAGCCCGCTCCAGGTCAAGCAGGGACCGCCTGATCTCAAGTAACTGGTCTATGACTTCGTTCAATCGAACGGTAACCTCGGATCTACTGGAAAGAGTCGAGGTCAGCTGTGCGGACGATAATTTCGCAACCAGCGACTCCAGCCGTTCGACCTTTTCCTCTCTATCTCGTAATACCCCCTGCACTCCGGCAAGTGAACTATCCAACCTTTCTAGCTTCTCCAGCTCGTCCCCCGAAATACTGACCTCTTCCAGGTTATCGGGCACGTAGTCCCTGACCGACCGAGTCGAAGTAACCAGATCCATCTCCCCGAGCCCTTCCTCCAGTTTCCGTAAATTTTCGGTGTTATCCGGAAAAAAGACGAAAGAAGGGCCAAGACTGGTCTCGGAAGACTCGAATTTTTCCTGGATTCGCTCCTGAACCCTTATCCCTTCAACTTCGGTCGAAACGTTGTTGCTGGTGAACTGGAAATCCAGCCGGGTCGCTCCAAGTAAGGCAACCAGGGAAATTACCAGCGAAATAGCAATTATTGACTTCCTGTATTTTAACCCTTTATCGACCGCCCCTCTCAACGTAGCCCTATAATCGAATAGCTCTACTGCCTGTCTCCGCCTTCTCCAGCGCTGGAAAGTGATTATCGTGGCCGGCAGCAAAAACAGGTAAACGAAAAACGATATCATAATGCCCAGGCTGGTGATTATCCCCATCTCTACGAGGCCCTGAGAACGGGAAAAGATTAAAGTAGTAAAAACGGCGGCCGTGGTCAGAGCGGCAATAAATATTCCCTTCCCCTTTTTCAGAATCGTTACTTTTACGGCCCTGCTCACCGTCAGACCGTTTAACCTCTCTTCGCTAAACCTGAACAGCAGGTGAATTCCGTAATCTATGCTCAGACCCAGAACAAGAGCTGGAAGGAAGGTAGTAAGCAGGTTAAACCCGCCAACGGAGAACTTGGCCCAGCTCAGGGCGAGCAACACTGCCACTCCAAGCGGAAATGCTATCAGCACAGAGTAAAAGAAAGATCCCAGGGCAAAGAAGAAAGCAACCATCACCGCCACGGAGGAGATGATCGTCGTCCGGAGCATATCCACTTTGAGAGCGGAATTTCTCTCGGCGTTAATGACGAACGAACCGGTAAGTCCTATCTCGTAATTTCCCGATTTGAAGGCCGGGCTCTCCTTTACCTCCGCAACCGCCTTCCTGGCTCCATCCGTCAGGCTCCTGCTGAATTCTATGTTATGTGACTCCGGATGCACAGGAGTTGCCTTGATCAAAAGGGTGGTTCGGTCGGGTGAAAAGTACTCGCCCTCTATTACCTCCGCCCGCTCCCTTCTCACCGATCGAAAATCTTGCCGGAGTGATTTTAACCTTCTATTCCAGCTATTAAGATCGTCGACCGAGCCGAGCCCGGCCAGAATTACCTTGTTCCTCTCCTTCAGCTCCTCGAGCAACCGGGATAATTCCTCCTCGGTGCCACCCGATCCTGATTCCAGCCCCTCCAGCTTCCGGGTAATATCGCCGTAGGGATCCTCCGGATCAAACTCAGGAGTCCCGGAAGTAGATTCTCCCGCGAAATCCTCCAGGTCCCGCCTCAACTCCTTTGCCTCGCCAATGGTTTCAGAGTTTAAGGAGTATATGAAGTCGTAATCCTCGGGTATTGCCCCTCCACCCCGATAACTAACGGAACTGATCCCCTGAACCTCTTCCAGCAATGGTTTTGCCACTTCGGCGAGCTCCAGAAGTTCGGCTTCCCTCTCGGATTTGCTCAACCCCTTGGGTTCTTGTAGGGTGAGTACGACGTTAAGTTCCTGGGTGCTGTTAATTGTCTCTTCCCTGGTTTTGTATTCTTCTATTAGAGGATCGTTCTGGGGCAAGAGGTCGAGAAGTGAACTTCTGATAGGGAATGGAAATATGTAGGTAAGGACGACGACAACTATTACCAGGAAAACCCCTATTACCCAGTAAGCTTTGTAGCGAACTAATCTATATACAAGCCTTAATAATTTATCCAGCATCCAGGCTCAGTCCAGGGCTTACCAGATACCGGTGAATTTTTAAGTTCGGGATAGTAGAGACCATTCGCGGACCCGATAGGGAGATCATCGATATGGCCTGTTACTCGGGACTCCTTACGTCGATGTCACAGCCAACCAGATCCACGGTCAGCCTTACGTTCTGACCGTTTTGGCCAATTGCGTACGCCAGATCGTCTTTGGGTACCATGACCTTGGCAATCTCCTCCCCTCGGTCGTTCTCGTTAAACTCTATCGACAGAACGCTTGCAGGCTCCAGGCTATTCCGGATAAGCAGTTCTCGATCGTCGCTCCAGCGTATTACGTCTATTTTTTCTCCATTTAACTCTTCTGTAATCTCTTTCACCCGGGATCCGCCTGCGCCCACGCAGGTTCCTACAGGATCTATCTGCTCATCCAGGGACTGGACCGCGACCTTGCTTCTCTTTCCCGGTTCTCTGGCTATTTTCACTATCTCCAGCAGCCCGTCTTCGATCTCGGGTACTTCCAGTTCCATCAACTTTGCCACGAATTCTTTCATGGATCGAGAAACGCGGAGCAAGAGCCCACCGGACTTTTTCTCCACCCGATAGAGATAAGCCCTGAGACTGTCACCCTGCTGGTACCTTTCGCCCGGTATTCTCTCGGAACCGGGAAGCAAGGCTTCCACCTCGCCGAGATTTAACCATACGTCGCTACCTTCGAACCGGTGTATCGATCCGTTTACCAGTTCCCCTTTCCGTTTCATATAAGTTTCGTACATCAGTTCGTTCTGCTTCTCGCGGATCAGCTGACGAATAACGTCTTCCGCTTTCTTTGAGGCAATCCTGCCGAACTGACCCAGCTGGATCTGTTCCCCTTCGATAAATATATCTCCGGAGTTCTGATCGATTTCTACGTCGACATCCTTATCGGTATCGTACTCCTCCTGATACGCCGCCTGGAGTCCCACCTCAACCATCTCGTATAATTCGTCGCGCTCTATCCCTTTATCCTTCGCCATATCTTCCAGTGCTTCGATAAATTCGATATTCATTGACTACCCCTCTTGGGTCAATCCTACTTTTTACCGAAACTCACGGTTTTTTTAGATGTCACTGTCAAATCGGTTAGTTGGACTCCCGGTCATCCATCCTGGTCGTCGCCTTGGACACGCTATCAAGTGGAATATCGACGAACTCCCCGTCGACTTCCAGTTTTATCTCCCCGTGCTCTTCGTCGTAACTCTTCAGTTTTCCCACGAACTTCTTCGAATCATTTATCGGACCGTAGGTATTGACTTCCACGCTACCCCCGACGGCCCCTTTAAAGTGACGGGATTTTATCAGCGGTCGTTCAACGCCCGGGGAGGAAACCTGTAACACGTATTTTTTCTCGATCATATTCCGGTCGTCCAGTTCATCGGATACCCGCCTGCTGACGTCAGCGCAATCGGTAGTAGTGACTGGGCTTTCGCTATCTATCAGGAGTTCCAGCACCCATTCTTCGCCCCTCTTTTCCCATTTAAGTAAATAGAGGTGACTTGAAAAATCCTCAAGAACTCCTTCCACGGTTTTCGTCAGCTGCTCTCGTTTCTTGCTCATAGCTGAAAGTGATTATACCAAATTCCGCATAGCAACTCAACTTTAAAGGAAATCAGGGTTGGAGTATAATGTCCCTGCACAGGCCCTGGTTAGATTTTCGAACCAATTGAGGAATGAGCAAAATGAACTTATCCAATTACTCAGAAGTATTTCCCGTGGGCAAAACGGAGGAAGATATTCGAATCGATAAACTCGTCTCGATTCGTCTTCCGAAGCTTTCACGAAGCAAGTGGCAGGAATTGATAAATAACGGCCACGTTAGGGTGGACGGTTCCCGGATAAAGCCTAGTTACCGGGTTTCAGCAGGCGAAAGAGTTGAAATCAGAGTCCCCGAGGACTTCGATTCCGAGTCGCTCATCCCGCAAGATATTCCCGTGGAGGTAGTTTACGAGGATGACAGCTTGATCGGTGTTAACAAGCCGAACTCCATGGTAGTTCACCCCGGTCCGGGACACGAAAAGGGAACTCTTGCCAACGGGCTGATCTATCTTTACGAAGACCTCCCGAATCTGCCCGCCCCGACCAGGCCGGGGATAGTCCACCGACTTGACAAGGAAACCAGCGGTATTCTCGCAGTGACAAGAACCGCCGAAGCTTTCTTCGATCTAAAAGATCAATTCAAAAATCGAGAAGTGGATAAGGAATACATCGCCCTCGTTCAAGGGGGATTCGACGAGAGGAGCGGGTTAATCGACGCTCCGGTGGGAAGAAGCAATAAGGATAAAACCAAAATGACGGTTAAACTCGGAGGAAAGGAGGCCAGAACAGAATTCCGAGTAATTGACGAGCGCGAGAATTCGACGCTGCTGAAAGTGAAACCAGTAACTGGGAGAACCCACCAAATCAGAGTTCACATGGACTATATTGGCCACAAAATAATAGGTGACTCCTACTATGGAGGTCCTCCGGCGGAAAGGCTTATGCTTCATGCCCGCCGACTAACCCTTAGACACCCCGAAAAGGGCACAAACCTCACGCTGAAAGCACCCGAGCCGGAGGAATTCGAGAATAACTGACCGGTTAACTACTCTGCTCGGTGGGTGAGATCTCACTTTCCACTCCTATTCGAAAATAAACGAAGGCAGAAACGAAGGCGGTTCCTATACCGATATAGATTAAATAAAGGGCGAAAGGTAGCTGAAAGTAGACGAAAATCAACCCCAGAGTTAGGAGGGCCGAGCTCGTCTTGCCCCAGGAGTTTGCCTGGATCACTTTTCCCTGATAACGGTACATAACTCCCCCGCCCAGAATCAGTGCGAAATACGGTAAAAGAAGGAGAAAAAAGGCAACTACGGGAATCCTGCCCGCCCAGGCAAAATAACCAAAAAGCGCCAGGAATAGAGTCTTGTCAGCCAGAGGATCTAAAACCTGGCCCAGGTCGGTAATCTGACCCATCCTTCGGGCTACCGATCCGTCTATCAGGTCCGACACGAGGGCAACCGTCAAAAATCCCAGCGCCCACCAATCGTTTCCCCTGACGAGCGCCACAACTATAAATGGTACCAGGACTAATCTGATAGACGTTATAAAGTTTGCTATGTTCATCATCGGGAATGATAACTACAGTCCTTACTGGTTGCAACGGGTTAGGTTTGCCCCTTTTCCCTATTTAAGTTAGTATTTAGAATACAACTCTAATGGGGGCACTGAAAACATGATATTGAATGACGAAGATATAGCTGAGGTCGAGCCGGTCACTCCTTTTGTCAGAGATCTCCAGACCGACGAGAAAATCAGCTACGGCTTGGGTTCGTTCGGTTACGATATCAGGATCGACGACGAATTCCGGATTTTTACCGACGTCCACTCCACCGAAATTAACCCAAAAGAATTTAACGAAGACGCTTTCGTCCAGGTAAAAGGCGAAAGCTGCCTAATTCCGCCGAATTCTTTCTGCCTCGGGAAATCACTGGAGAAATTCGATATGCCCGACGACCTCTTCGGTCTCGTAGTTGGAAAAAGTACCTACGCGAGATGCGGCATAATTGTCAATATGACGCCGATAGAGCCGGGTTGGAAAGGTTTTTTAACCATTGAAATCTCGAACACGACCCCGCTTCCGGCAAGAATTTACGCCAACGAAGGCATAGCTCAGGTAGTATTCTTCCGGGGTGAACGACCGATTACGACCTACGGAGATAGAGACGGAAAGTACCAGGATCAGGAAGGTATAGAGGTGGCAAAAATATGAAAATCGAGCTCCTCCGCCATACCGAAAAGCCGGAATCCATGATAGCCCAGGCAGCAAGGATTTCTCACCAGACGACCGGAAATGAAAAAGACTACTCCCCCGAGGAAGACCGGGAACTGATCAGAAAACTCAGGAACTGGGGGCACTGGTCGCCCTTCGAGTTCGCGAGTGCCACGTTTTACGTGGAAGGAATAAGCCGGAGCTGTCTGGCTCAACTCACCAGGCACAGGCTCGCAAGCTTCATGGTCCGTTCCATGAGGTACGTAAAGCAAAACCAGGAAGAGGTAGTAATTCCTCAGTCGGTCAAAGAAGCGGGTCTGGACGAAGAGTACAGGGAAGGAATAACCAAGAGCCACGACCTATACCAGAAAGCTCTTGACGCGGGCGTGCCGAAAGAAGACGCGAGGTTCCTCCTCCCCATAGGAAGCAAGACTTCGCTTTACCTCAAGACCAACTTCAGGGAATTTCGCCACATCATAGAACTTAGAGGCGGAGAGGAAGCACAGTGGGAAATCAGGGAACTCGCCGAAGGGTTTCTCGCCCGTCTGTCCGAGATGGCCCCTGCGGTTTTCGAGGACTTAAGGAAGGACAGTTAGACGAGTTCTTCCAATTAGGGTAATTGTACAATAGCTCGCTACCGACGGTTAAAGTCGGACAAATCACGATTTACCACGACATTTGTCGGGATAAACGAGGGCATCTCTCCAAGAAACCTCCTGAAAATCTAGTTATAATGGGATATAGGATGATTACGGAAAGTTTTCGAGGCTCGACCCCCGGAAAACTAGGCGGATCGGGTTTTTTTGACCTGGGATATTGCAGAAATTCGTCAAATCCGTTATAACGGGAATTGTAGAGTGACGTATCTACCGGTTTCAGGGATATATCGTGAATTCAGAGTTCGATTCAGAAAAAAGATATTCCACTTAGTTACTAACCA
The DNA here is from genome assembly GCA_018335015.1 of Candidatus Bipolaricaulota bacterium. Lineage (GTDB taxonomy): Bacteria > Bipolaricaulota > Bipolaricaulia > M55B111 > M55B111 > JAGXLP01. The sequence continues at coordinate 13,656 of JAGXKX010000012.1, read as the reverse complement.
TTCAAGCCGCGGGAGGATTCGTTGAAAGAGCTGTACATCAGTGACGATCTGGATTTTAGTCTGGACGAGATCATCGGTAAGTGTATCGGAATACTGGGGATAAGGGGCTCGGGCAAATCCAACACCGCCGGAGTCATATTCGAAGAATTACTGAAACACAACTACCCTCTAACCGTAGTAGATATCGACGGAGAATACTTCGGTCTCAAGGAAGAATACGAACTCCTGGTAATAGGTGAGGGAAAGAACGTCGATATAACGATAGAACCCGAAGACGCACCTCAGGTAGCGGAAATCAGCCTCAAACAAAGCATTCCCGTGATTCTCGACCTCAGCGGTTACCTGAAGGAAGAGCAGAGGAAAATGCTCAAGCACTACTTCACCGCGCTCTGGAACTGGGCCGGTAAGCTCCGTAAACCCTACATGATAGGGATAGAGGAGTCTCACGAATTCATTCCGCAGGGAAAGAAAAGCGAGCTAAAGGAAATAATTACACGGCTTTCGCTCAGGGGTAGAAAGAGAGGACTGGGAGCTGTGATTATTTCCCAGCGCAGCGCAAAAGTAGAAAAGGACGTGCTCACTCAGGCTGGAATGCTTTACCTTCACAGAGTAGTTCACGAGGCAGACATGAAGGTCTATAACGACCTTCTCCCCTGGAAAAAAGGTCAGGTCAGAGAAAAAGTAAACCAGCTGGACACGGGAGATTGCATTTACCTGGACGAAAAAACTACCAAACAGATTTACGTCCGTGAGCGCTCGACCTTTCACGCCGGGTTTACGCCGTCTCTTGACACGGTCGAAACTCCCCAGCTGAAGCAGGTCGGGGAGAGCATAATAGACGCAATAGAAGAGGCAAAAAAGAAAGGTGAGAGGAAGAAGAGCAGGGTGGACGAACTGGAAGAGCAAGTGGAAGAGCTCCAGGAGGAGCTTTCGAAAAAAACCGAAAAAGTTAAAGAACTAAAACGGACCGCCGAGACACTCGGGTACATAGAAGTTGATCTCGATCCTCCTGATCTTCCGAAAGTACACAAGGTATCCAGAGCAGTAATCGAGTCACTCGAGTTCGCCGACGTGCTAAAAGAGGGGGAAGAAGGCGAAGCAATGAGGGCGGTAACCGAAACCCTGGCGGATTCTCAGGGTAAAAAGCCCCAAAAAGATAAGGGGGAGGACATCGATCGGGTGGAAAGAAGTATCCCGGACTTCGATGAACCCGACGAGAGCGAAGCCAAAGGTAAAGCCAAGACGTTCGGCTTGCCTTACGACGGCGAGAGTCACGAAAAGGACTCCGGAACCGAAGCTAAGGAAGAAAAGAAAAGGCAGAAGGATCCCCGCTTCGAAGAATTGCCCTCAGCAATAAAGCAGGACACTAACTACATAGTGAAGAAAACCAAGCGGTTATCCAGGCTCGACCGGAAGATACTGGGGTTCCTCGTGGCCCATCGGCCCCACGCCTACAGCATCGAGCAGATTAGCGCCTGGCTAAATAAACCCACGGGCCTACTTCTTTCAAAAAGGCCGACGGAACTCCTTGACCTGGGTCTTATCATCCGAGAGAATAAGTCAACCGGACTCCATTATCGGGCAAACCTGAAGGGGTTCGTAGAGCAGAAGTTTTCTATCTATGAACCGGACCTGGGTCCGAGAGAAAAACATCTGGTCATATCCAGGCTGAAGAAAGAATTTACCCGGGGTTTTTCTCAAGAAAAATCAACGGGAAACGGCAATAAAAAGAAGGACAAGATAAAGCTGACCGATCAACAGGGCAGGAAGTTCAAGGATAGAAATCTTTACGACAGAGATTTTTCTTTCCAAAAAGACGAAAATTGAAGGACTTTAGGTTGCAATAGCTTCAATCACACTATAAATTTTGTTTACGAAAAAAATGGCTAAAAAACTTGAGAAGTAGTCTAAAGCCCCGTAGAATTGGGTTTTGTAATGGTATTGTCAGTATAGAAACGTGGGAGTGCTAATCTCCCGTCAAACTTTTAAGTTTCCTATATCAAAAGGAGGTCCTTAGATGAACAAAGGCGAATTGGTCGACAGTATCTACCGTAACTCTGACTGCACCAAGCAGGAATGTCGAGAAATGGTGAACCACATGGTGGACGTCATAACGGACGAGGTAGCAAAAGGAGAGGAAGTCAGGCTGGTGAACTTCGGTACGTTCAAACCCAATCCTCGGAAATCAACAGTCAAACGACATCCTCAGACGGGTGAAAAAATCAACGTAGACAGCAAAGTCACGCCCAAATTTTCGCCGGGTAAAGGCTTTACGGAGAAAGTTCAAAACAACCTGGAGGCGACGAACGACGGAGAAGGTTACAAGAACAAGTAGGTCTTTTTTAAGTTCATTGGATTCACTCCGATCGCTACACAAGTATTTCCCGAACTGGAGAACCTGAGATGTCACAGCTTGATCAACTCTTGGATAAAATAGAGGATTTAAAGGAGGAATCCAGAGCTAATCTGGAAGAAGCCGAGTCGCTTCAGGAGTGCGAGGAACTGCGAGTCAAATACCTGGGGAGAAACGGGGAGGTCCAGGCGCTATTCGACGAACTTGGGGATCTTCCCGACGTAGATAAGGCCGAGGCCGGTAAAAGCATAAATAAGCTTAAATCCCTCCTTCAGGATGAAATCGAGGAGAAGAAAGAGAGGTTCGAGAAGCGGGAAAAGGAAAAGCAGTTAAAAAACGAAGGGGTCGACGTAACCCTGCCCGGGAGAAGACGGGGCGTCGGGAAAAGGCACGTAATTACTCAGGTAAACGACGAACTCACGAGTATATTCAAGCGGATGGGATTCTCCCTGGCCCTGGGACCCGAAGTGGAGTCGGATTATTATAACTTCGAGGCACTAAATATCCCCGAGCTGCATCCCGCTCGAGACGAATGGGACTCACTATACGTCGACGAAGAACATCTCCTCAGGACTCATACTTCTCCCGTTCAAATAAGGGAGATGGAGGATCAGGAACCCCCGGTAAAGATAATCTGCCCGGGTAAATGCTACCGCAGAGACACTCCTGACGCGACTCATTATCCAGTATTTCACCAGGTCGAATTGCTCTGGGTCGACGAGAACCTGACTTTCGCCAACCTGAAGTACGTAATCAGGTCTTTCGTGGAGGAATTCTTCGGGCCCGAGTTCTCCATGAGGTTCAGGGCGGATTACTTCCCCTTTACTGAACCGAGCGCCGAGGTCGACGTCATGGAGCCCGACGGCGACGACTGGCTGGAGATAATGGGTTCCGGCATGGTCGACCCCGACGTACTGGAAGCAGTCGAATACGATCCCGAAACCTATCAGGGCTTCGCCCTGGGCCTGGGCGTCGAAAGGATGGCTATGTTGAAGTACGGGATCGACGACATCCGTTTGTTCTACCGGAACGATCTCCGGTTTTTAGATCAGTTTTAATTCTACAAACGACGGAACGTTTTCCGGTTCCACCCATCAGATCATGTACCGGTAGGTTTTTGCATCCGTACCATCTTTGGCATCTATGGAGGCCTAAAGGTCTCTGCTACAATAAAAGCACGTAGCCCGAGCTCCCACGCTCGAGCGATTTGTTCGTTTATGCAACCTTCCGGTAGGGGGTTCACGTTCTTTCAGATGACCTTCCCCGCATACCTGGCTGCCGAGATTTTGTCTACTACTATGTTTTAAAGGTTAAATCAGTTGCCAGGTATGCGGGGAAGGGCGTTAATCGAACCGAACAAAAAGGTACGGCTTATTACTCGGCGCAGCAGCACTCCCTGCTTTTTGTGTGACAATAATTAAACTAACACAAGTCTTTGTAGTCCGGGCCTCCGGCCAGTTTCTAAGAGAGACTACGCCCCTCACTCTACCGTTACGCTCTTCGCCAGGTTTCGCGGCTGGTCAACGTCCGTTCCTCGAAGCACGGCGATGTGGTAGGCCAGAAGCTGCAGAGGAACGGTAAATATAAGCGGCGTAAGGACCTTTTCGGCCCGGGGTAGCTGGATCAATTCGTCGGCGATGCCTTTCGTATCTTCCGTCAATTCGTCCGTCAATACAATTATCTTCCCTTTCCTGGCTCTGACCTCTTCTATATTGGAATAGACCTTGTCGTAAACGGAATTCCTGGTTATAAGGGCAACTACGGGCATATTTTCGTCGATAAGGGCAATTGGGCCGTGCTTTAACTCGCCCGCCGGGTAACCCTCGGCGTGGATGTAGGATATCTCTTTCAGTTTCAGCGCTCCTTCCAGAGCCACTGGATAGAGGACGTCCCGACCCAGGAACAGGAAGTCATCCTTTTCGTAGAAAACCTCTGCCAGTTTCTTTATCCGATCCACGTTCTCGAGTTGCTCCCGGAGCAGCGCCGGAGCCCGGTTCAATTTTTCCGCCGCGCTTTCGGCCTCGGAAGAAGTAACCTTCCCTTTCATCCGGGCTATTTCTAAGCCCAGAAGCGAGAGTGCGACGAGCTGGGAAGTGAACGCCTTTGTAGAGGCGACTCCTATCTCCGGTCCGGCGTGGGTGTAAAGGACTGCATCCGACCTTCTGGTTACGGTAGAACCAAGCACGTTCACCACGGAAGCAATGGTGGCGCCACTTTCAAGTGACTTTTCCAGCCCCGCCAGGGTATCGGCCGTTTCACCGGACTGAGAGACTCCAACTACCAGCGAGTTTTCGTCCAGAGGCGGGTTCCTGTAGCGGAATTCCGAGCCGATCTCGACCTCTATCGGTAGATCCAGGTACTCTTCCCAGACGTACTTCGCTACCCTGCCGGCGTAAGAAGAGGTGCCACAGGCGACTATAAATATCTTATCGGCCCCCGCCACGTCTTCTTCCTTCAACTCCCCTTCGTCCATCCTTAGCCCACCGTTCGCGAAATTTCTCCCCCTAAGGGTATCCCCGACGGCCTGGGGCTGCTCGTTTATCTCCTTAAGCATGAAGTGCCTGTAACCTTCCTTCTGAGCGGCTACCGGATCCCAGTCTATCGTTCTCGGTGAGGCTTCAACCGAGTTACCCTCGAAGTCCGTAATCTCTATCCCGGAATCAGTAAGGGATACGACCTGGTCGTCCTCCAGATAAATAATTTCTCTGGTATAGTCCAGTATGGCCGGAATGTCCGAGGCGAGAAACTCTTCGTCCTCAGTGGACCCGACAACCAGCGGGCTTCCCCGCCGGGCACCGACTATTTTATCCGGCTCCTCGGCGCTCACCACTGCTATAGCGAAAGAACCCTGAACCTCGTCCATGGCCGATCGGACCTTAACCTCCAGCGGACCCTCCTGCTCTTCCACCAGGTGGATGAGAACCTCCGTATCCGTATCGGAACTAAATTCGTGGTCTCTCGACTCCAGTTCCTTTCTTAGTTTTCGGTGGTTCTCGATTATTCCGTTATGAACCAGACCGTATTTGTCGGTGCAACCCTGATGGGGATGGGCGTTCACGTCGTTTGGCTCGCCGTGGGTCGCCCACCTCGTATGTCCGATCCCCACCTTTCCCTGTTTAGGGGATTCGATCAGGGCATCCTCCAGCCGGGCGATCTTACCTTCCATTTTTTCGACTCCCAGCCCTCCGTCTCCGATTATGGCCACCCCGGCCGAATCGTAGCCCCTGTACTCGAGCTTCTTCAGGCCACTCAAGATAACCGGTTGAGCTTCCCTTTCCCCTCGATAACCGACTATACCACACATAAGTACCTCCTTTTCCTCCTAACCAGAAATGACCTCCGCGTCCCTCGGCAATCTCGCCAGATTTTCATTATCCAGTCCAAGATTGGTTTGAACCTCCCTGACGTCAGTACGAACCGGCTCTTTCCCCTCTTCCTCAAAGTAGGTAATCAGTTTTCGCGGGAGGAAGCTATCCGGATCGAATTTGATAACCTGACGGGCAAATTGATAACCTTCGTCCCTGGGTATAACTTCCAGGACGTAATTATCTTCACCGTAATCGAACGAGACTGGCGTGACTAAATCGGAATCGTAGGCAGAGTTGGATGAATCCTCACCCCTAAGCCAGGGAGCCGACATCTCGAACTGCAGCACGTCCTCCTTCTTCCAGGGAAAGAATAATTCTCCGGGGCTGCTCACCAGGCTGACCTCCAGTTCCTCCGATCGCACCAGCTCAAGCAGGTAATCAGGCGTCAGGTTGGCGGCTTTCACGGGTATATTCGATTTCTTCAAATCCTTCTTTATGATAATATTCTGCGCCGGCATGAACTGGTACAGGAAATCCTCCTCGAGAAGAAAAAACTGGCCCTCCATTTCCGGTGGAGACAGGTACTGGACCCGGAGAATCCTCGGCTCCGATATAGCCTGCACCTTAACCCGTAGAGGAGGTTCGAGGCCCGATATAGTCAGCTGAGCGGAAAAATCTTCGATCTCCCGGTACTCTTCCTCCAGCTTTTCGATGAATTGATCCGCTGTTTCCATCTTCTCGCTTCCAGCGACCGGTCTAAACCCGGCCGGGTTGAGAACGAGCAGTAAAACCAGCAGAATTCCTGCCCAAAAAATATTATTTCGATTCATTTAAGTCCCCTCTCAAACGAACTAACCGTGAACTGTCCTAGATTATAGGGTCCCCGTGGACACTGAACAAACACTTCCCGTAACTTGGTTCTCGTTCTTCCGGCCCGACGGCGCTAATCCAGCCAGTAACGCTCACCCAGTCTTTTCAACTCATTTCTTTAAACATTACATGGAGGCGAAGCGTAAGTTGAGTAATGAGTTCTTCTTACCCCACTCATTCTACCCCGGTTACCTGGCAACTGATTTTACCTAAAATCCTAATAGTAGAGGTAATCCTGGCAGCCAGGTAAGAGGCAGAGGGTAGCAGGGACCGGACAATTATAAAGGGCGGTGGCGATGAAAGAACCGGTTAAAATAATGCCGTTGAGCCCCACTACGGAGTTGCGTTAAAATTACTTTGCCGATTGCCGGTTAGCTAGACTTAATTGTTTCGCGATCTTTGAGCGTGGGAGAGAAGTTGTATCGAGTGTAACGGAAGGCTTTAGCCTTCCACGTTAACGAGGTCAGGTTGGTTGTTATCGAACGTCTCGGGAGGGCATGGGAGCCCTCCCTGCTGAGTTGATGTACCATAGATTCGTTGGGGTAGAACTTCCGGTAGGGTTTAACGTTTTTTCGAACCCCCTTCCCCGGTTACCTGGCTGCCGGGATTTTGTCTACTACTGGGTTTTAAAGGTTAAATCAGTTGCCAGGTAACCGGGGAAGGGGGTCACTCGAACCGAACAAAATGGTACAGTTTACCGCACAGCTTGGGAGCACTCCCTGTGAGATACGAGATTAAATAATCGGACAAAACACGAGAGCAGGCCGGGCTCCCACGCTCGGGCGGAATGTGACAGGCAAATTACCAATCAAACTATAATTACGGACCCATCAATCAAAAGGAGGGAGCATGATAGATCCAACATCACAGTACAGAACGATGGAAGACCTTTCACTTCAGGGAAAGAGAGTACTCGTCCGGGTGGACTTCAACGTACCGCTCGAAGACGGCGAGGTAACCGACGATAACAGGATAAAGAGCGCGCTGCCAACCATCAATTATCTGACCGACTCGAATGCCAAAGTCATTTTGACCAGCCATCTCGGGAGACCGGGCGGCGAAGTAAAAGAGGAGCTAAGGCTCGACCCCGTGGGTGAGAGGTTATCCGAACTCGTCGAGGCCGACGTGAAGAAGTTAGACGATACTATTGGACCGGAAGTAAAAGGCGAAGTAGAAGAAATGGAGCCGGGGAGTATAATTCTGCTGGAAAATACACGCTTCTATTCCGGCGAAAAAGGGAAGGGCGACGAATTCGTCCAGAAACTGAGCGAGCTGGGAGAATTTTTTGTCAACGACGCGTTCGGAATGGTCCACCGAAAACACAGCTCAAACTACGGCGTTGCCACCAAACTCCCTTCGGCGGCCGGAAAGTTGATCCTGAAGGAGGTCAAAGGTCTGACTCCGGCAGTGGAAGACCCAGATCACCCATTCGTAGCAATCATCGGTGGTAAAAAGGCCTCCAGCAAGATCGGCGCCCTGTGGGACATGGTTGAAAGGGTGGATAAGTTCCTGATCGGCGGAGCCCTTGCTTTCACTTTTCTTCACGCTCAGGGCCACCTGGTCGGTGATTCGCTGATCGAAGAATCGATGGTCGAAGACGTCCGGGATTTCCTAGACAAAGTAAAAGAAGACAGGAGCACCGAAGTTCTTCTTCCGGTGGACGCGAAAGTATCGCAGGAATTCAGCGCCGACGGAGAAGTCAAAACCGTGGACGCCACGAAGATACCTCCCGACTGGATGGGTATTGATATCGGTCCGGCGACGATAGAAAACTACAGCGACGAGATCGAAGGAGCTCAAACCTTAGCCTGGGCGGGCCCGCTCGGAGGCTTTGAACTTCAGCCCTTCCAGGCGGGTACTAGGGAGGTAGCCCAGGCGGTAGCCGACAGTTCCGGCTACAGAATAATCGGCGGAGGCGAAACCGGCGCGGCGATTACCCAGTTCGGTTTTGCCGACGAGATGGATCACGTCTCCACCGGTGGCGGAGCCTGCCTGGGATTCCTCAGGGGCAAAGAACTCCCCGCTCTGGAGATTCTAAAGGTAAAAAACGAATAACGAGCCGGATAGTCCGGAGTTCCTGTCGGCCGAGCATGGGAGCCCGGCCTGCTGGGGATAGTCGACGGATCGGACTACTGGCCCGAGAAATTCCAGCGAAGCGGCGCATATGTCTGACTGACCCAGCACCCAGTTGAGTTTTTTACTGCGGCAAGGTCAGTGACTAAAATATAAATGATGACTACCTGTAATGAATATCAAGCGTAAATCAACCCAGGCACGATTACTCAACTGGGTGCTGGTGAGGGATATTACCTTAACCGAATGAGGCTAAATATTTATGAATATTACATCCTGCAGGGAGTATCACTATCATGAACAGGACAGTTTGAGCACGCGAGTCGGAAATTTCTCGGGCCAGAGGGCACAGAGGTATTATCGTTAGAGTGGTCGGAACCGAGATTACTGGAAGGGTTCCCACGCCCCGGCGATTGGTTCCGCTTACGGAACCCTCCGGGAAGTCATTCACGTTCTTTCAGACCCCCTTCCCCGCTTACCTGGCAACTGATTTAACCTTTTTAACATAGTATTAGAGGTAATCACGGCAGCCAAGTAAGCGGGGAAGCGGGTTACTCGAACCGAACAAAAAGGTACGGCTTATTACTCGGCGTGGGAGCACTCCCTGTTTTCAAACCTTCCTTATCAGTATCGAAGCGTTTTGCCCTCCGAACCCGAACGAATTCGAAAGCGCGACCTCGATATCCTCCTTCCGTTCTTCGTTCGGCACGTAATCCAGATCGCATTCGCTGTCGGGATTCTCGTAGTTTATCGTTGGAGGAATATACCCTTCCTTCAGGGACAGAGAAGTTATAATCGCCTCGACGGAGCCGGCAGCGCCAACTAGATGGCCGAACTGGGACTTGTTCGACGAAACGGGGACTTCGTAAGCCCTCTCTCCCAGAAGCGACTTTAACGCGTTCGTCTCCATCTTATCGTTGAGCTGGGTGCTGGTCCCGTGAGCATTCACGTAATCGACGTCATCGGGCCCGAGACCGCCTTCGTCAAGCGCGCTGGCCATGGCCTCCTTTGCACCGGCGCCGTCTTCTCTGGGTGCGGTAACGTGGTGGGCATCGGCTGTCTTACCAACCCCCATGATTTCGGCATAAGGCTCCACGCCCCTCTTTTCTACGCCTTTTTCCGTTTCCAGAATCAGCACTCCCGATCCTTCGCCCATCACAAATCCGTCGCGTTCTTTATCGAACGGCCTGGACGCCCTCTCCGGCTCGTCGTTCCTCGTAGACAGTGCCTTAATTTTGTCGAACCCGGCGTAAGCTAACTCGAGCAGAGGCGCTTCAGACCCTCCAACGACCATCATGTCGGCCTCCTCCAGCCTGAGTTCCTCGAAGGCCTGGCCGATCGCGTGGGCTCCGCTCGCGCAAGCTGAGACGGCTCCGTAGTTGGGACCGCCGAACCCGAACTCTATGGATACCTGGGCCGCGGCGGCGTTCGGCATAAGCTGTGGTATCAGAAACGGGCTTACCCGCCTGGGACCTCGATCCAGTATCTTCTCGTGATTTTCGATCAGCGGGTTTATATTGCCTATTCCCGTTCCAATCACCACGCCTACGCCCAGGTCGTAATCATCCTCTTCTACTTCCCATTCGGCATCATCCAGTGCCTCGCCGGCAGCGACAACGGCGAACTGACTGGGCCTGCCCAGCCTTCTCGCCCGCTTTCTACTGAACCACTCCGTCGGCTCGAAATCGGAAACGGGCGACCCGATCTTGGTCTTAAGCTCCGATACGTCAAGCCTATCGTCGACCCGGCGAACCGAGCTTTCTCCTCCCTTGATCTTTTCCCAGAGCCGATCTACTCCAACTCCGAACGGAGTTACAGCGCCTATTCCGGTCACGTAAACCGGGGATTTGCTATTCATTTCCTACCAGGCCCATGTTTAATCGGGCTCTCTCCAGTTCCGACCGGACTTTTTCGTATTCCGCTCCCTCTTCTTCCTCGTCCATCTCCTCGAGCCTTTCCTCGAGTTCGTCTATTCGAGCGCCGAGCTCCCTCGGGTCGATTTCCTCGAAATCCCGGGCTTCCCTGGTCAAGACCCTGACCGTATCGTCCCTCTCCTTGAAAACGAACCCCCCGTGCACAGCGAACCGTTTGGTTCCTTCCTCGCCCTCGACTTTCAGCGTAGCCGGTTCCAGTTCCATTACGGCGGGAATGTGCCGGGACAATAGGCTGAACGAACCCTCTTCGGTCCGCCCGCCGACCAGATCCACTTCACCGGAAAACACCTGTCTGTTCGGCGTCATCAGTTTGAATTGCACCCTGGTTCACCTCTCTATCCTTGAGTAGTCTCCGTGAAAAGAAAATGATTCGCGAGAAATCCTGCTCTCAACTGAAAACAAGTTTAACAATTGGGTTAGTCGGAGACAAGTTTTGGATTCGGGCCGGGTTCCCGGAAAAACAAAGCAGCGCGGGCTCCCACTGCCCGCGCGAGTGGTCGGTATCGAGACTATCTTTACGGCAGGGAATTCAAGTTACCTCAAAAGCCCTTCCCCGCTTACTTGGCAACCGATTTAACCTTTTTAACTCACCAGTAGACAAAATCCCGGCAGCCAGGTAAGCGGGGAAGGGGATTAATCGAACGAACAAAAAAGTACGGCTTATTACTTGGCGCGAGAACCCTCCCTGCTTGGTTATTTCAATGTAGCAGCCCAAGCTCCCATGCTCCAGCGGGTGGTCGACAGAGGGAACCCGGCCCTTATTGCCTAGGCGGGGGATTACATGGAATAAAGCCAAATATTTGACCGTAAACCGGGTCCGGAAAAGCTATCTTACGATACGATAAGGGGGGAGGAATGAAACTCCGGTCTTCCCGTTAGAACACCTGAGATGAAAGAATTATGCCCAGGACTATTACTCCGCCGACAATCGCGATCCCGACCCTGGGAGTTATCTCGATTTCACCCAATTCTTCACCCTCTTCCTCCCGGGTGGTAACGGTTCTCTCGGCTCTCGATTCACTTACTGTTTCCCCACGACCGATCGCGAAAGACGGACCCTTGACGGTTCTTACTATGTCTCTCGTTCCTTCGGTCTGATAAAGTGTGGTTCTCAGGTTCACCGACTTCTGATTGTAATAGGATCGGGGGGTGAGGTAGATAAAAAAGGACCTCCAGTTTCCTGCTTGATTGTCGGTAATAATGGTCTTGCCATCCAGGTTGTCCAGAGTTATCCCGGCGCTACTTAATCCGGACAGATCCGTCCTCTCAGCGAGCTTGTTTCCTCGCGAATCGTAGAGTTCCAGTTTGGTAAAGTCGCTGCTCGTAGCGTCTCCCATGTTTTGAATAACAATCGGGTTGGTATGTAAATTCAGTTTATTTTCATCCCTGTCCATTATATCCAGGCGCTGGGCCAGTATCGCATTCCCGCTGGGGACGGATGGAGAGCCCCCATAATTCCTGTTTACTTCCACTCTCTCCGCTCCCCGGGGGTAGATAGTCAATTCATCGGTGTCTTTGAGCTCCGGACTCAAGACCCTATTGGACGCTCCTTCACTTCCCCGGAACTGGACCAGTGGATTGAAGGTCGCTCCTTCTTCCGCGTCGCTAACTACCCGGTAATGAATCTCGAATACCCCTCTTCCGTCATCGGGAATCCTCCCGGCCCGGCGGGAGTTCAGTGACTGCCAGCTACCGGAAATTCCCAAATCGGACCCCAGTTCAGTCATCTCTCCTTTCGAATGGACTCTGTACAGCGAAACGTCTTTGACCTGACTGCTCCTCAGGGAACCCTGGTTCTGTAACTTAATCGATTTTACAATAAAGTCCTGGGCGTCCGGATCATCATCCGAAAGAATCAGCCTCTGCTTGTACGTTTCACCTTGATTGATTACACCCGATTCCCACTCCGATATATCCTTGATCTTCTCCATCCCCAGCTCAACCAGTTTCTGCGCGCTGGCATCCGGTACGACTGCTTCCTGGTTGAACGGATATCCGTCCATACCGTTATCTTCTCGCGTTACCAGAGTGACCCCCGTCTTTAGCTCCAGGCCCGGAGTGGGACCGTTCGATTCCAACTTACCGGCTATCTCCAGCTCTAGCCGACAATCATTAGAACAGCGGCCATCCCACCACCCGTCCTCGGTGGTCGAAATGGAGACCTCGGAGGTAGGAGCGGCAATTAATTCCGTAACGGTCTTTTCGCTTACCTCTCCGTCCTCTTCTATTCTCAATCTCAGCTGGAGTTGAGAGATATCCTCGCCAAAAACCAGGACGTCTTCCTTGACTGACTTATTCTCTACGACGATCTCATCTACTTCCACGCCGGCTCGGTTCGCGTCCACGTCCCGGAAAACGTATCTACCAATCGTACTGGTGGTTCCCGGTAGAAGCGACCTGCCTTCAAGCGAAAGAGAATAAAACTCCTCGAACCCGGCCCGGACAATCCCGTCCGGATCAGAATCTACAACCCAGTCCGAGCTTACCGAATCCACAGCTTCCCCGTCTCGTTCCTGATAGACGTAATGCAGCATAGTCCCCAGCTTTAGGGATACACTCCTCCCGTACTTGCTAACTGGGACCATTTCAGGATCGGCTGCCGAGACACGGAACTGAAAGTGCCCGCTTTCTTCCGGGTTCAGAGTTAAGCCATGCCCGGGCAAGGTAAAAGTTATACCGGAGTTAATTCCGGTCAGGTTCTCCAAAGTTATCGAATTCCAGTCACCGGATTCCTTCCGGTATCGAACCTGAATATCTACCAGTTCGCTCGCAGAAGCCGTACCGTTATTCTTAACCGTTAGTTCTTTTATCCTTATTGGCTCCTTTACCTCGGTAACCGAAATCTCCTGGACGAGTATTCTTGCGTCCTTAGGATTTAACGTAACGGATCGCGGGGCTTCGAGAGCAAATTTCGGTGCCCCCATTACAAGGAAAGGCAGGAGGAGCACAAGTAGAAGTGACACAAAAACTGGGGTTCGCCATCGCATACCGGGATAACCTCCTTTCGATAAATCTTCGCCGGATTTATTTATCCCTTATAGCCGGAAAAAATTCAAGTTAGACCGGACTTCTCAGACCATTTAACGATTATTTCGAGGATCAAACGTCGATCGACTTA
>JAGXKX010000062.1 GCA_018335015.1 Candidatus Bipolaricaulota bacterium | reverse complement strand
GGTTAAATCAGTTGCCAGGTAATAGGCAGGAGGCATTGGAGGACAAAACAATGATGTAGGGGGATGGTGAAAGAACTGAGTACTATTTATTTTAAGACTAAATCGATAGCCAGGTAAGGGACGGGGAGCAAATAATGACCGGACAACCAAATACACCTGCGTTAAAAGATCTTAGTCTGACGCGCATAAAGCCCGTGCCTTATAAAAAACTGAAAGGAGGAGCTTCATGACAAAAATTCTGGAATCAGTGCCAAATTACAGCGTTGGAAAGGACGAAGAGGTTATCGAAAAGATAGTCGGTCCGTTTAAAGGCCACGAAGACGTCAAGCTGCTGGACTACTCCGCCGACCCAGATCACAACAGGCTCGTGGTGACCAACGTCGGTAGCCCGGAAGGCCTGTTCGAGGCGACGCTGGAAACGGTCGGTATAGCCGTCGACCTGATCGACATGACCGAGCATACGGGAGAACACCCAAGGATGGGAGCAGTCGACGTAATCCCGTTTACGCCCGTGAGGAACGTAACAATGGACGAAGCTGTGGAACTCGCAAAGCGTCTTGCCAACGCAGCCGCGGAGGAGTACGATCTCCCCATATACCTTTACGAAGAGGCAGCTACAAGGCCAGAACGAAAAAACCTGGCAACTATCAGGAAGGGAGAATTCGAAGGTTTTCCCGAAAAGATAAAAGATCAAGACTGGAAACCGGACTTCGGTCCGGATAAAGTCCACCCAATTGCTGGAGTGACGGCAATCGGGGCGAGAAAACCTTTGGTCGCGTTTAACGTAAACCTTAATACCGACGACCCAAGCGTGGCAAAGCAAATAGCCCGGGAAGTAAGAGGTTCCAGCGGAGGATTGCACTTCTGCAAAGCAATGGGCGTTGACCTCGAAGAGGAAGGACTGGTTCAGGTTTCTATGAATATGACGGATTATACCAGAACTTCCCTCCAGCAAGCTTTTGAACTTATACGGTCCGAGTCTGGTCGTTTCGGCGTAACTATAGCAGAAAGCGAGATAGTTGGACTGGTACCTGCCGACGCTCTTTTAGACGCAGCCGAACACTACCTTCAGCTCGAGGACTTCTCTTCCGACCAGGTTATTGAGAACAGATTACTGGAGGATCTTTAATGAGAAAAAAACTCGTCACAAACGTCGGGCAGCTGGTCACGCCCCTGGGAGGCAAATTCAGATCAGGCTCGAAGATGAGCGACCTGTCCGTGTCCGAAGAGGTAACCATACTTATTGAAAGGGGAGTTGTCGCGGGAATAGGGGAAAGCAGTGATTTCTCCGGCGCAAGAGACGAGGCCGAGATAATTGACGCCGGTGGAAAACCCGTCCTGCCCGGGTTTGTCGATCCCCACACCCACTTCGTTTTCTCCGGCTACCGGGCCAAAGAATTCCAGATGAGGCTTCAGGGAAAAAGTTACGAAGAGATCGCCAGAGAAGGAGGTGGCATCGCCAGTTCAGTAGCTTCTACCCGGGAGGCCTCTTTTTCCCGGCTCAAAAAAGAGTCGAGGAAGAGGCTAAAGTCCATGGTTCGGTTCGGAGTGACCACAGTCGAAGGTAAGACGGGCTACGGACTGGACAAAGAAACGGAACTCAAGCAGCTCAAAGTAATGAGGGAGCTGGGTGCCGATACTCCTCTGGATATAGTTCCAACTTTTCTCGGTGCCCATTCTATTCCCCCGAAATACTCGGACCGAAGGGAGGAATACGTCAATTTCGTAACTGAGGAAGTCATGCCCGGGGCGGCGGAACGAGAAGCGGAATTCTGTGACGTCTTCTGCGACCAGGGTGCATTCACCGTAGAAGAATCCAGGCAAATACTTACTGAAGGAAAAAAAGTCGGTTTGACCCCGAAAATTCACGCCGACGAGATAGCCGGGACGGGTGGAGCCGAGCTCTCAGCCGAAGTCGATGCAATATCAGCCGACCATCTCCTGAAGGCTTCGGACGAGGGACTTCATTTGATGAAGGACCGGGGAGTAGTGGCCGTGCTTCTACCGATAACGGCCTTCAGTTTGAAAGAGGACTACGCTCGAGGAAGGTACATGATCGATAAGGGCCTACCCGTAAGTCTGGCGACGGACTTCAATCCAGGAAGTTGCTTCTCGGAATCAATTCCACTACTCATATCTTTAGCGACCCTGTATATGGACATGACGGTTGAGGAAACCATTACGGCACTTACGCTAAACGCCGCGGCAGCACTCGACAGAGCGGATCAAATAGGCTCGATAGAGAGGGGCAAGCGGGCCGACATGATTATTCTGGACGCTCCGGATTACAAACACCTTTCTTATCATATCGGTGTAAATTCGGTTGAACGGGTCATAAAAGGGGGTGAAACTATCTGGAAGAGACCTGGTCCCCAATTCTAACGTAACCAGAAAATTGGCCTAAGTGAATCTGGAAGTTCGATAATATATCATCTCCTATTGATACAAGAGACTCTCCTTCAGAACCAAAAGTTAAATTGGGTGCTTCTGAGAATCAGCGTAAATTAACTTAATTGTGTTTCCTTTGGTGGTTACACTTTCAGTGAAAGTGGTCGAAATTAGTATCAGTTAACGACCGTTATTTCAGCGGTTATTCAGCAGCGCTAGAACAAATTGCACCTCGAAGGGAGGTTAAAATGGGTGAATTAAAAACTGTAGATGAGATCGGCACCAGCTACAGCAAATCTCAAATTTACTGGAGGATTAACAAACTGGTGGAAAGCGGGTTGATGGAACCCCCGGAAAGAGGAGAACGGAATGAATACCTGCTTAATCCGGAGCAGTCCGGAATTCTAAAAAAACTTTCGGAAGTGGAGGAAAACCACGATACCGTAAAAGAAGCTATAGGTAATCTCAAAGAAGAAAAACTCGAAGTGGGACCTGATCAAGAACTCCTTGATAGAGTGGAAGAACTCGAAGAAAGAGTTGTAGTACTGGAGGATAAGGTTAAAGCTCTAGAAAGGGGGCTAACAGTTCAGGACGACAGACAACAGAAGTGCCGAGATAGGTGGAAAAATCAATTAAAGGAAGGAGCCAAGAAAGTCAAAGACCTCTTTGGATAAGTACAGGTTTAATCGCCGGCTAGATAGGCCATACCTAACGTTAATCTGTTGAACTACCGAAATCAATTTCATTGAAGAATTTATTAGTATCCGGTCTATTAATCTAGTAACTTTGATTTCGTTTAATAGAGGAACTTCACCCAGAGGTTAGATGAGGTGACCAAACCCACCATCAATTCATTACGGGAGCTACGAAGAAGTATACGACGGAAAAATGACAAATTCCCCCGCCTAAAACAAATAGATGCCATATCGCGTGATTATAAGTAAGCCCTTCCCTCTTATAGAATATTACCCCCAGAGAATATATTAGCCCTCCCACTATCAACAGAATAACTCCAACCAAGCCAATAGAAGATAACAACTGGTGTAAAACAATCAGTGAGAGCCAGCCCATTAGGATATAAGTAACCGTTCCTACATTGGAAAAACGGCCATGAGAAATGCAATGAAACAAAATACCTCCAAATGCCAGCCCCCAGATCGTGCCAAACAGGGCCCAGCCCCATCCATTCCTAAGGCTTACCAAAGTGAACGGCGTATAGGTACCGGCAACTAATATATAAATAGAGCTATGGTCCAGAACCCGGAAAAACTTTTTAAACTTTTGGTAAGGGAGTCCATGGTAGAGAGTAGAAGATAGAAAAAGCAGGATTAAACTCCCTCCGTAAATCCCAAAACTGATCAACATCCAGGAGTTATTCCACCTGATAGCTCGCAATAGCAATATGACTAACCCTGCGACGCTGGCTAAAATACCGAAGCCATGAAGGATGGAATTGGCTATTTCTTCTTCTGGTTCGTACTTGAGAGATTGGTGCAAACTTCCTCCTAAATGATTTCACGATAGTCAAGTCCTCCGCCCCAAGGGACGGAGCTTATAGAAAAACAACCGGCTTACAATTGATTCGACCAGCCAATTCGTTCCCGGGCAAACGCCAAGATTCTCAGCAACTACGACAAATCGGCAATAAAACTAACCCCGTACCCGAAAAAGTAAATTTGAGTTACAGTTTACAGGAAAGGATAATCGCTAAAACAGGAACCAACCTAAATATCAGAGTCTTATTGGGAATAGCCCTTTACCTGCTGACCATATAGCTAGCTCAAATTATCTTCGACCGCCTTTTCAACCAGCTCGTCCTCGGCATGGAAAGGCAGGGTAGCATGACCCAGGGCACCTTTTCTCTTGTTCCAGTCGATCATGGTCTCCACGGCGTGTTCGTTTCTCGCCCAGGACCTTCGGGCTACACCACCGTGTACGTCCCAGTCTATAGCGGATTTAATAATTTCGTCGACCCTCCTGCTTCCGTTCAGCACGAGACCAAAACCACCGTTGAAGCATTTACCTATTCCGACACCACCTCCATTGCTCTCCACGGCCATAGTCATGCCACGGGCCACGTTTCCGGCGAAGTCGTGGACGGACATCTCGGCCATGATGTTGCTGCCGTCTTTTATGTTTGAGGTCTCCCTGTAGGGGGAGTCGGTTCCTCCCGGGTCGTGGTGATCCCGGCCGATCATTACCGGATCGATCTCACCTTCCCGAACGAGCCGGTTGAACTCCAGGGCCATCTCGACCCGCCCCGGGCCGTCCGTGTAGAGTATTCGGGCCTCGGATCCGACTACCAGGTCGTTGTCCTCGGCGTCCCTGATCCAGACGTAATTGTCGTAGTCCTGGGACCGCCTGTCGGGATCGATAATTTCCCGGGCCGCCTTATCCGTTCTCCTTAAGTCTTCTTTCTTTCCGGAGAGACAGACCCAGCGATAGGGCCCGTAACCGTAATCGAAAAATACGGGTCCCATTATGTCTTCGACGTACGACGGAAATATGAAACCCGAACTCGGGTCGGACTCGTTTTTCGCTATCTCCTTTACCCCGGCATCGTAGACGGCCTTCATGAAGCTGTTGCCGTAGTCGAAGAAGTAAGCACCTTTATCGACGAGATCACGAATCAGGTGGAAATGTTTTTCCAGTGATCTATCGACTTCTTCTTTAAATTTATCGGGATCTTCGCTCAAAAGCTTCCTGCTATCCTCGTAGGTGTAACCTACGGGATGATATCCCCCTGAATAGGCGTTGTGACAGGAGGTCTGGTCCGACAGAAGGTCGACGTCAATATCGTTCTCTACCACGTATTCCAGCAAATCGACGACGTTGCCGTGGTAAGCAATTGATACGGACTTTCCCTCCTCCAGATATTCGGGCACCAAGTCGAATATTTTGTCGAGGTCCTCGTAAACCTCGCTGAGCCAGCCCTGCTCGTGTCGCGTCTCTATCCGGGATTCATCGACCTCCGCTATGACTCCTACACCGCCGGCAATTTCTATTGATTTCGCCTGGGCTCCACTCATACCGCCAAGCCCGGAAGTTACGTAGAGCTGACCGCTGAGATCCTCTTTCATGTCATTACCGAGGAATTTTCGGCCCGCGTTCAACAGGGTGCTGTAGGTCCCGTGGACTATGCCCTGAGGGCCGATGTACATCCAGCCTCCGGCCGTCATCTGGCCGTAGTTTGCCACCCCCAAGGCCGCCGCCCTGTTGAAGTGCTCCTGGTCGTCGAACTCGCCAACCATCAAAGCATTGGTGGAGATTACCTGAGGCGCAGTCGGCTTGGACGGAAACAGTCCTAATGGGTGACCGGACTGGACCACCAGGGTCTGGTCTTTTGTCATCTCCCGGAGGTATTTCTTTATTAACCGGTACTGCATCCAGTTCTGGCATACCTGACCCGATTCGCCGTAGGTTACCAGTTCGTATGGATAGAGAGCGACGTCAAAGTCTAGGTTATTATCGATCATCAGCTGAATCGCTTTCCCTTCCAGCGTCTTACCCTCGTACTCGTCGACGGGTTTTGCTTCTATTGGGCCGTTGGGCCTGTAGCGATAACCGTAGATTCGCCCCCGGGTAACGAGCTCCTCGGCAAACTCCGGAGCCAGTTTTTCGTGCAGTTCGGGGGGAACGTACCTAAGCGCGTTTTTAACAGCCAGCCCCATTTCCTCCTTTGACAGGTTCAGTTCTCTTTTGGGTGCTCTCCTTATTCCCTCCTTGAACTCGGGTTTTTCCGGGAGTTCTTTGGGTAATTTTATTCTCATCGCTTCGGAAACGTCCAGGTTTATCGAATTCATTTTCCCACCTCCTGAAAATCTCTAACGTCAAAGTAGACCTACAATTTATGAAGGTCACCTTCAGGCTCTAAAAGTGCTTTGAGGTTATACTATTTACCAATCTGGCCCTTGGCGGATCAAATATTTTGATTAACTTATCCCGTATTTTTCCGAAATTTCTTCCAGAAACCCTCCTTTCTTTAAAAGCTCCGATCCTCTATTTATCAACGTGGAGAGCTCTCTATCCTCGTTGACCGGAGGTATATCCTCCCTGACGAGTCGATAAATATCCTTCAACGGTTCCGTTAAAGCCAGCTCGGCAAATTCCTGAGCCTGGCAGGCACTTATTAATTCTACGGATAGGGCCTTTCTGACATTCTTAATGATATCCTCAAGAGCCTTTGCCCCGTGCATCCCCATTGATACGTGATCTTCCTGGTCACCTGAGACGGGGAT
Organism: Candidatus Bipolaricaulota bacterium; assembly: GCA_018335015.1. Lineage (GTDB taxonomy): Bacteria > Bipolaricaulota > Bipolaricaulia > M55B111 > M55B111 > JAGXLP01. The sequence goes on along the minus strand of JAGXKX010000062.1, from coordinate 3,202 downwards.
GGAATCGACAGAAGCCGGGGAAGCGAGACTCTTGTTCTCTGACACCAGGGAAGCACTGGTGTATTGAGCAAGCATAAACCCCGAATTGGTTCCCGGGTCCTCTGCAAGGTAGGCCGGAAGGTCACCGTTAAGCTCCGGATGCAACAACCGATTGACCCTTCTCTCAGATATACTGGCAAGCTCGGATAATCCTATCTTCATGTAATCCGCGGCCAGAGCCAGTGGCTCCCCATGAAAGTTTCCGCCCGAAACTACCGCTTTGGGGTTATTAAAGATCAACGGGTTGTCAGTTACGGAGTTAATCTCCGTCTTTACCACTTCACTCAAGTGGCTGAGGGCCATCCTGACGCTTCCGTGTACCTGGGGCGCGCATCTGATCGAATACGGGTCCTGAACGTTGCTTGGACAGTAATTTTCTGGATCGTACTCCGTTAACTTTCTAAGGTTCTTCGCCACCTGAGCCTGACTTTCGTAGGGCCTGAGTTCGTAAATTCGGGAATCGTACTGGGCAAAGTTACCTCCAAGTATAAACGTCGTCAAACCGCCTACAACATCAGCATATCTTACCAGTTTTCGAATTTCCGGAATACCCAGAGCCAGGACGGCCGACATCGCCTGAGTTCCGTTTATCAGGGCCAATCCTTCTTTTTCTCTTAACGCAATTTCGTCAATTCCGGCCCGGCCTAGTGCCTTTTGAGCCGGCAGCAATTCCCCCTCGTAATAGGCTCTCCCTTCTCCTATCAGAATTGAAGCTACGTGAGCAAGCGGTATCAAATCCCCACTCGCACCAAGGGAACCTTTTTCGGGTACGTAAGGAGTAACACCCTCATTAAGCAATTCAACCAGTTGTTCCAGCACCGACAACCTTATACCCGAATTTCCCCTGCCCAGAGAGTTTACTCTCAAGGCAATAATCGCCCGGACCGTCTCTTCGCTCAAAGGATCACCGACTCCCGCGGAATGGCTCTTGATCAGGTTTCCCTGAAGGTCACGGCGTTTTTCCTCCGGAATTTCTTCCCTCACAAGATCTCCAAATCCGGTAGTAACACCATAGATCGGCCTATCAGTCTCATCAATCAGTTCTTCCAGGGTATTCCTGCCCTCCTTAACCCTCGCACGGACCTCATCACTGAGCTCTGCTTCAACCCCCTCGCAAGCGAGATCAACCAGGTCATCCATCGATAATTCGCCATCCAAACTGATACTCATGATATAATCACCATAACCAATTAGCGTCGTCAGGGAAGTCTTCTCCTAATAACGGAATATTCCAAATAACGGGTACTGTCAGCCCTGAACCAGTTTCCCCAACCCCAGATCTTTTAGTTTTTTCTCTTTCGGCATTCCCTCGTGGTTCCATCCCATCCTGGAGTAGAACTCACCGAGCATGCTTTCCAAATCCACTACGGCACCTTCTGCGGGCCCCTCCGGTATGGGTTCCGAGGTGAACTTCTCCGGCAAACGGTCGTCTTCTCCCGTTAAACCCATTTTGACGTTGAATAACCGCTCTCCAGTGACAATTCTCTCTCCGATGACCAGCAGGTCTTCTCGGTTCATTTTCTTCCCGAGTACTTTGGTAGCGAGTTCGGCCGTCACCGAAAGGTCGTAATCTTCAACAAGTGAAAGCAGGGGAACTTTGCAAATACCAAGGGAATCCACGATCCCACTGACTATGGCAGCGCGCTTCACTAGTTGCGGCTTACCCTCTTCGGAAAGCCTATCGGCAGCCTTCTCAGTGCCAAATAATTCTTCCGCGAGTTCGGGTGAAAAACTGTACTCGGGTCTCGCGTATATGCTGGTAAAATCGCTCCCTCTATTGCCTATAGCGTAGCCCAGCCCGGATGCCTTGAACCCCCTGGGGTCCATTGCCGTCATGGCCAGTCCCTTGACGTGATATGCCGATTCCCCGGCACCCTGGCCTATTTTTTCAGCGGCACTCTTCAAACCTTTACTAAGCGTTTTGCCCAGCCATCCATTTCCATTAGCAATCATATCGATTAAATCCGTCATCGCCTCGGAATTTCCCCATTCCAGGTCCAGGCCACCGGCATCTTCTTTTGTTATAATTCCTCTATCGTAGAGGTCCATGGCAAAGGCGATTAAACTTCCTGCTTCGACGGAATCGAGTCCCAAATCGTTGCATTTATTGTGAAGACTAATTGACTCGAGCGAATCGGTGTTACCGCACTTCGGCCCGAGCGCAACCAGAGGTTCAAAACAGGGCCTTTCTGCCTTTTCTCCTTTATTGGGACCCCGGGTTAACTCCAGCTCGGCCTTACAGTGCACGGGGCACCTGAAACAGCTCGACGGGGTTCTGGGAAGATCCATAAAACTTCTGCCGTCGGCCTCTTCTACGTCCTCACTCTGGACCTTTCGATAATTCCTGACGGAGCTGGCTCCGAGATCATCAACCCATTTAACCGAAATTGAATTGTCGTATTGAGCCCACTCCTCGTAATCGGGGTGCGTCCTAACTTCGTCCAGGTACGCCCGCAAAGACTCGTCCCCCTGAATCTCTTCACCAACCCTCCGGTCTCCCGGCGTCGCGCCGATTGCTTTCACCATTTTAGAACCCATTACCGCACCCATTCCAGTCCTTCCGGCAGCGTGGCCGTCATCGAACATAATACAGGCCATAGAGGCAAGGCTTTCTCCGGCAGGACCTATAGCTCCGACGCTCACGCCCTCTTCAGCACTATCCCTTATGACTTTTCGTGTTTCAGCCGTATCACTACCCCAGAGATCCTCAGCATTCTTGAGTTCGACCTTGCCCTGTTCAATCCAGACGTATACAGGTTTATCTGCTTTTCCCTTAACGACGAGAGAGAATATACCATTTTGTTTCAGGTGAACTCCAAGACCCCCTCCCACATTCGAACTACCAAGAAAACCGGTCAACGGGGAAAGCGATCCCACGTGTAATCGAGACGAGGAATAAACGTCGCTTCCCGTGAGCAAACCCGGAGAGAATACTATCAAGTTTTCGGGGTCCAGGGCGTCTATTCCTTCTTCCAGATATTTTAACAAGTAATGAGCGTTGAACCCCCGACCACCGAGGAAATCGCGCACCACGGCATCGTCCGGGTGATTTCTTTCAATTTCCCCTTTACCAAGGTCAATTTCTATTACTTCACCTGCATAGTCCAATAAAACCTCCTCCGGTTAAAATAAGGAGGAGGCAAACATACCCATGCCCCCTCCT
>JAGXKX010000147.1 GCA_018335015.1 Candidatus Bipolaricaulota bacterium | reverse complement strand
GTAGTTTACTGTAGGTCGAATTCGATAAAACGTTCAAAGAGAGATGTCTTCCGGAATTGGGGATCGAAATCCTCGACTCCCTTTATCCCCAATTTTCGTCCTTCGAGCAATTCGAACTTGCTGAGGGGCGCTAAAATCAGTGCGGAATAGGTAAATGCCAGTCTGCCATCACCCCTTTGATCCGCCAATTCGAAAATGGAAGGAAGAAGCACTCTATAAGCAATGTTATCGATTCTGTGCCACCCGTCATCGAATTGGCTCAGCCGATACAGGGAATAAGGTAATATCTCCCTAAACTCGTTCCATTCGGGGCATCTGGTAAAATAATTGAGGTCAAATTCTTGAAAATACTCGAGAAACAGGTATTTCATGAGTTGCATAGACCGCCCGGGCTGAAGCATACTTTGCGCTTTTGCTGTCGTGTGAAATTTCCCGTCATGATGATCGATCAATTCAGCAGTTTCCAGGAAGACCCGAAGAATATTCAGCGGCCGGACGTGTTTTTCGTTTATCACAGAACGACCATTGCGAATCCGTTCGACGCGGTCGGGGTTAAATTTCATTTTCTCAAGGAAATAGGCGACGTCTTTTCTTTTCAGATTGCCCGCTCTGGTAGAAGGAAGCCCTCCTTTTTCGCGAGCGGTTTCGAGAAATATCCTGCTATTTTTGACAAAGCGTATTTCTCTCGCCTCTTCCTCGGACAGGGAGTCAGTGAGCCTGATTGGAGTATCTGAGCCGGGCCAATCTGGAACCATAAGCGATGTAGCCTGCCCGGGCGTGAGCCCGCCCAGATCTTCTCTTGGGTTTTCGTTATACTTTCTTATTTTGCTATTTACCAATTCTTGCAGTTCTTCCAAGGACTCCAAATCCTCGAACCTCACTTCGTCAAAAAATTTGCCAGTCACTTTAAGCAACCCCCTTTTTCGCTTAGACAAACAATTATTATGCTTGACATATGTTGTCCTACGAGAGAATATAGCACAAGTGTACCATAACTGTGAAGTTTTCTCAGTTTTTTGAACTTATTGGCTTATTTTCTAGAGTTTCAAGAAAGGGGGAGATAACGATTAGTCAAAGTCCTTCGCTCTATCAGTTCAAAATAGAGCTAAAAGGAATAGAGCCGCCTATATGGCGCCGGATTAGATTGCGAGGTGACTATACTTTCGAGATTCTTCACAGGGCGATAATCAAGAGCATGGGCTGGAATGGTTCTCATCAGCATTGCTTTACCATGACCGATCCGGGTACGGGAATTGAAATAATGATTCACCCTGCTACACCCGGAGGAAGTTGGGATTTTGGACCGGTCTCCCGAATGGAGGAGGAACACAAGATAAATGAGTATTTTACGGCAGACAACCGGGAATGCTTGCACGAATACGATTTCGGCGACAGCTGGAAGCACCTTATCACCTGTGAGGAGATCATTGAAGCTAAAGAGAGCGACCCGAAACCGGAGCTGGTCGATGGGGAGCGGGCCTGCCCACCCGATGATGTAGGAGGTGTGCCGGGTTACTTTGGTTTTCTCGAAGCAATTAATGATCCAGATCACCCAGAACATGAAAGATGGCTGAGATGGAATGGGGGAGTTTTCGATCCCGACGATTTCGATCCGGAGGAGATAGATTTTACCTGATTAGTTTATAACCGTTTCAGTTGCAGGGGTTTTATTTCGTTAATTCGATTTAGGTAATTCATATAGAAAACCTTCCGGACCTTTAGAAGAGCAAAAAGAGTCTTCATTTGCCCTCCCCAACTCGCCTTGATCAAAAATATCGCTGTTCATTGTTCGCTCAACCGTCCTCCACGTACTCCAGGTTGTGCTCGTCGCACCACTGTTTGGCGATCTCGGCAAAACGCTCTTTTTTGTAATCGAACCAATCCTGTCTTACCCCGTGGTGACTGATTTTATCCTTGAACATTCGGAAGGCTCCACTACCGTGGATGGCATTTAACAGGTCGCTCCTGATATTCTCGTCGTCGATCGTGTAGCAGAAATCCTTCATTATTTCCCACTCGTGTATTTCGAACTGGGTCGGAATCTGGACGTATTTATCGTTTTCCCATATATCGCGTGCCAGTTTAAAATTCCGTCTCTCCTCTTCGAAACTGGGGTCAATATCGTCGAGTGTTTTCCCGTCTTCGATCTGCATAAATGCCCTATCTTTCACTCGGACGAATTCCCCGGTTTCCCTGTTGTAATAAGTCCTGTGCATGTCGGTCTGCATTTCCACTTCTCCGACGAGGTCGTCGATCTCTACTTTTGGTTCTTCGGGTTTTTCCACAGTACCACTCCTTCTTCTTCCATTTTCTCCAGCCTTTCCTTTGCCCCAACGTACTCTTCTTCTCGGTAGATGTGAGGCTCCAGTCCGGAAACCTCCAGCGTTCTTTTTACCAGCTTAAAGGGGTCTTCTTCTGGCTCACCACTGTAGACCACTAGAAGGTCGACATCGCTGGCGGTTGTATAGTTCCCCTTCGCGTATGAGCCAAATAGGACCACCCTTGTTAAGTTTAACTGCTGGTTTAACTCTTCGAGTTTCCCCGTTATTCGCTCTATTAACTCTTTTTTATTGTATTTCGGATAAAAGACTCGAACTGAACTCGATGATTCGTTTGGCATGTTCCAGTAACCTCCTGGCTTCCTCCATCCGGTCCTCGCTTCTTTCCACCTCTTCCTCCTGAAAATATCTTTCCTTCGCTTTTGTACTATAAACGTTTGCCG
>JAGXKX010000146.1 GCA_018335015.1 Candidatus Bipolaricaulota bacterium | reverse complement strand
TGCCCACCGCAGAGAGTCGAATTATTCCAATTAAACCAAACTTGGTCGCAATTCCCGAGAGAATAACCGAGACCACGGTCCCGCTATAGGAGTAAGCGTCCGGCAACCACATGCTGAAGAGTAGCACCCCACCTTTAACAGCGAGACCTGTCACCATCAGACCAAGTCCCAGGGAGATCGCAAAATCCGGATCTTCCGCGAGGGATCGGGCCAGCTTCTCTATACCAAGATAACCCCCACTTCTGTAAATGATCCCCAGCCCAATCAGATAGAGACTCATCGCCAGCGACGAGAGCAAGAGGTACTTGATTCCGGCATAAATTTGATACGCTTTTCTCTCGTACCCAATCAACAGTATTGATAGCAGAGACATAAGTTCTATTGTCACGTAGAGGTTGAAGAGATCGTTGGAAAATCCCACCGAGAAAGAGGTCGCAAAAAGGAAATTATAGAGACAATAGAACGTAGCCTTCTTTCTCCCGCGGAGATACCACAGGGTGAACAAATTCAAGATAACTACGAGCAAAATAAACAATATGGTAGTTTGATCGATCTTTAACTCAATCCCAAGCGGTCCCCATCTTCCCAGGGTACTGACCAGTGAGCCGGAATCTAAATAACTAACCGTAGCCAGTGAAGTCCCGATCAGTGCCCCAACCCAGCCCAGCACGCCAAATAGGGAACGTTGATCGGGAAGTAGCAGACTCAAAACCCCGGCAGATATGTAAGAAGCAACCCCGATCAACAGGGCAATCACGATTGACCCTCCTCCTGGTACTCTTCTTTGACGAATTTCTCTATCTTCCTCAGATCCAAAGTGTGATAACGTTTTACAAGTACCATAGTGAATAGGAGGGAAAGCGCCAGCACGCCGAAGTTGATTACGATGGAGGTAAGAACCAGAGCCTGTGGCAGAGGATCGGCAAATTGAACGCCGATATCCGGACCGATCGGCGCCCTATCACCCGGCCTGTAAACTACCAGTACGAAAAATAGTATCGTCGCCGTATTAACTATATTCAGGCTCAACAGCTTCATCAGGAGGTTCCTTTTAAGGATCAGACCCAGGACCCCCACACAAACAATAAGTATCGTAATTGCAGACGCCATATCGCTCATACTTCCCCTCTATGCTTGACGAAGAAGTGGAGTATCGCCCAGGTTCCGATGAATACCTTCGTCGCAATCGAGATATTCACGAGGGTAATCACTCCGGTTCCAGGAAGATCGTTATAAATTTCGGTCGGGTAAAGTGCTCCAAGAATAGCTATCAGCATTGCGAGAAAAAGCACCAGGTATTCGACTCTCTTCATCGAATCCTCCCTGAATTTGCGCCCTGTCTCCTCGGCTCCTTTTGCCAGAGCAAGTAGAAGGATCCCGGTTCCACCTATCACTCCACCGGCAAAACCTCCTCCGGGCCCCAGATGGGCGCTAAAGGCAAGGTAGATCCCAAAGACGGCGATAATTGGATAAAGGAACGAAGCAGAAGCGGAGACCACGTGAGATTCTACAGGTCTACGAGATGACCCCGTGCTCAACGAGGGCTCCAGGTCGGAAAACACGGTGATGCCCAGCACTGCCGTCGAGAATATCAACAATTCAAATAGCGTGTCGTAAAACCTGTACATTCCGTAAACTCCAAAGACGGCATTGGATATATTCGGTAACTCCAGGCTCCGTTCGAGGTATACTCTACCTATCCGCGAAATTTCCGGATCACTACCGGTTACGAGGGCCCCAATTATGGCGGCTCCAAATATAGAGATAATCACGACAACGTACAATGTCTTCACCGAAACGGAATACTTGCCCATTCCTATCACCGAAAGTAGTCCGACAGTAGATCGTCAATTTTGCCAGAACGAGCCGACTCCAGCAAGTAATCATTCAACTGTTCAAGGAGCTCTTCCTCGCCGGAAGATACGGCAAACCCGTATTCGACTTTCCCGATAGTAACGATTTCGCTTTCCTCCCTCAGGGGACTATTAATCCTGTACAAAGCGGTAGACATCCGTCCCGAGTCGGCAACAAACCCATCAATTCGGCCCTCGTTGTACTCTCTGATCATCTCGTCAAGAGAATTGAAATAAGTGGAGTCAAAGGAAGCGAAATCTTCCTCAGTTAATTCGGTGAGTTCCTCTGACTCGAACTCTCTCAGAACCCCAATTTCTTCTTCCCCCTCCTGGGATGAGAGGTGGATTTTCGTCAATTGCCCCTGATGATAACTCCTCGAGTCGCTTAAACCATCAGAAGGGAGGTGTCCGGGAAAATACGCACCAGCTATCATATCCGCCCTCCGGCCGCCAATTAAAGACGTCAACTCCTGGTGGTCTACAAATTCTATCTCAAGATCGAGGTCGATTTCTTCCGAAAAGTCGCGCAGTATTTCCAGCTCGACCCCCCGTAATTCTCCTTTCTCCTGAAACAAAAAAGACGGAACCTCCTCGGCTATCACGTGGAGCTTGCCCTGGTCACTCAACGCCAGCACGTAAATGAACGTTACAAAGGCTACCCCAATGGCACCTTCGGTTACCGCGACGTCGGGAGCACCAACAACAAAATACACGACAGAACTTAGCAGGCTAAATACGCCGAGGAGTATCACCGCGTTTAACAGCCGATCCTGAAGCAAAACAGCCACCGAAAGTCCGAGGAGAAGGAAAGTAAAAAGTATCAGCATTAGTTATTCTTCCTCACCTTTATCCCGGGACTGGGAAGGTTCCACTTTCGATAGAAAAGCTGATTTGGCAATCGAGTGGCCGATAATCGGCCCGGTAACAAAGAAAAACAGTATCAGCAACCCGAGGAAAGAGTCGG
>JAGXKX010000145.1 GCA_018335015.1 Candidatus Bipolaricaulota bacterium | reverse complement strand
TTTGACTCGGCCTCTTCCCTGACATCAATAGGCAAAAATCACTAATTAATCCAATATGTTTGACAACGTAAAAAAAGCAGTAGACTGGATATTCGGGCAGACGAACAAGCAGAAAATTGCCAAACTCCGAAGCTACGTGGACCAGGTAAATAACCTTTCCGGCGAGGTAGCAAATCTCTCTTCAGATGAGTTCAAGAAGAAAACAAAAAAATTCAAGGATAGAATTGAAGAGGGGGCTGAACTCGAGGAGTTAATTCCGGAGGCCTTTGCACTCGTTCGGGAAGTAGCGGAAAGAGAGACCGGAATGAGGCCCTATGACGTCCAGATAATCGGGGCAGTCGCGCTGCATCAGAGAAGAATCGCGGAAATGGCCACCGGGGAAGGTAAAACACTCGTGGCGACGATGCCCGCCTACCTTAACGCTTTGGTCGGTCAGGTTCATATCGCAACTGTAAACGATTACCTTGCAAAAAGGGATAGAGAATGGATGGGACCGATATACGAATCGCTCGGCCTTGACGTATCGGTCATCCAGGAAGATATGGATATCGAGGCGAGAAAAGAAGCATATAAAGCCGACATCGTATATGGGACCGCCAACCAGTTCGGTTTTGACTACCTGAGAGATAACATGGTTCTATCCGAGGAACAGAGAGTCGGAGCCGCCCGCGACTTCGCGATAGTTGATGAAATTGACAGCACTCTAATTGACGAAGCCCGAACACCCCTAATAATTTCAGGGTCGACTGAAGAATCCACTAAACTATACAAGAGGTTTTCCAGTCTAGCTCCGAGGTTCAATCGAGGGGATGACTACGAGATAGATGAAAAAAACCAATCTATATCCCTTACAGACCAGGGAGCAAACAAAGCCGAGAACTTCCTCCACCTGGACGACCTTTATTCCCCTGAGAATATTTCAATGCTTCACCACCTCAAAATTTCCCTCAAAGCTAAGGAGTTTTTCAAAAAGGATGAAGATTACATAGTTAAAGACGGAAGCATAGTACTCGTGGACGAGTTCACGGGGAGATTAATGCCGGATCGGCGCTTATCGGATGGACTTCATCAGGCTATAGAAGCAAAAGAAGGTATGATGGTCCAAAAGGAGAACCAAACTTTTGCTCAGATAACATTACAAAATTTCTTCCTTCTTTACGACGGGTTAAGCGGTATGACGGGAACCGCAAAAACGGAAGAAGACGAATTTGAAGATATCTACAACCTCGACGTGGTAGTAGTCCCAACCAACGAGCCTCTCCGGCGAGATCATAAGCCGGACGTAATATTCAAAACAAAGAAAGCAAAATACGAAGCGGTGGCAGATGAAGTCGAAAAACTGCACGAAAAGGGTCGACCGGTTCTCGTCGGCACAAATGCGATAGAAAAGTCCGAAAGGTTAAGCAAACTTCTGCAGAAAAGAGGGCTACCGCACGAGGTGTTAAACGCGAAAAACCACGCCCGAGAAGCTGAGATCATTAAGGACGCCGGTCAACGCGGAGCCGTTACCATAGCCACCAATATGGCGGGGCGAGGTACGGATATTAAATTGGAAGAGGGTGTGGCCGAACTAGGAGGTCTACACGTACTCGGTACCCAGAGACACGAAAGTCGAAGAATTGACAATCAGCTTCGTGGTCGAGCTGGTCGCCAGGGAGATCCAGGATCCACTCAGTTTTACCTATCCCTGGAAGATGACTTATTGAGGATTTTTGGCGGCGACAGGATAGATTCACTCATGGAAAAGGCGGGCATGGAAGAAGGCCAGGCCATTGAACACTCTCTATTGACAAAGGCAATCCGAAGGGCTCAAAAGAAAGTTGAAGGGATAAACTACGAACGAAGAAAAAACGTATTAAAATACGACAAGGTACTGGCCCAGCAGAGAGAGGCAATTTATAGCCTGCGAAACCACTTCGTCCTGTCCGGGGAAGATAGTAGTAGCTGGAAGGAAATCAATAGTTACCTGGAACCGGTACTGATGGATTTCTCGGAAGATCTAGTAGAGAATTATGGCCTGGGCAACGGTACTGACGAAGAAAATATTGAAGCTTTAAAGAACGAGCTCTCCGAATTTCAAAACTCCCCATTTGAAGAAGGGTTTGGAGAAAACGGAAAAGACATAGCGGAAAGGGTCAAGAAATTCATTCTTGCAAATTGGGAAAACCAGCTCGACGGGTTCAAACAGGCCGAACAGGTAACACCAGAATTGATTAAGTCAATTATAATTAAGATAATCGACCGAAAATGGAGACAACACCTTTATTTGATTGACGACCTCAAGGCAGGGGTCGGCTGGTCCTCATACGGAGGAAAGGATCCCCTGGTAGAGTTTAAACGAGAATCTTTCCGGCTATTCCAGGACATGAGGAGTGATCTCCGAAGAGAAATAGTCGAGATACTGGTAAAAACCAGACTTGCGGTCGAAGGCTCAAAGAAACCTGTTAAGTCGGAAATAGATACCTCCAGATTCAATTTCCAGCAAAGCGGAGATACTGGAGGACTCCCTGAACCAGGCGCGGGAGAGGGCAGAGCAACCGGCGAAGAGAATCGAGGGGGCAACAGCAAACCTACTACGAAGCAACGGATCGTTGAAGATGAGCCGGGAAGGAACGACCCTTGCCCGTGTGGGAGCGGAAAAAAATACAAGTATTGCTGCGGTGCCGATGACTAAAATTTCGGGAAACTTTTATTGACTTATTACTTCTTGATGTTATAATAAATGTACATATAAAGATCTTAATAGGAGGTGTCTTTAATGACATTAGCAACCGCTTTTGTTCTTGGGTTTTTCTGGTCACTTTGGGCAGTAGCTTTTCTAGCATTTTTGGGAGGCGG